>CAUZJF010000226.1:0-4427 GCA_963579975.1 Dehalococcoidia bacterium | reverse complement strand
GCGAAGCCAACAGCTCGTTCAACTTGTCGCGGGTCAACATGACCGCCCGTCTCATGACCCTACCATAGACCTCGCTCCCCAGGGCAGCACCATACATCACAAAGTGGGGCACGGGGACTCGCAACCAGGCCCGGCTGTCCAGCGCATTCTCGATGTGCGTGATCAACTCTCCCAACGTCTCCGTTTGTCCATCATCGACATCAAAGACGGCGCCGCTGGGTACATTCGCCTCGAGAGCCCTTATGCAGGCCGCCGCACAATCGGTGACAAACACGGCGCTTAGAGCCGACTCCGGCGAACCGGTCATCGGAAGAACGCCCCACTGGACAGACTTGAAAAAGGCGAGCATCTCTCGATCTCGAGGTCCGTAGATCATGGGGGCCCGGAGGATCGTTACCGGTAGCGCCTCTGCGGCTTCCCGGGCGGCATGCTCTGCCGCCAGCTTACTCCGTCCGTAGTGAGTTACCGGATTCGGGGACGCAGCGGCCGGCAGGGGACGTCCGTCTTTGCTGGGTCCCGCAACCGCAAGTGACGACACCAGAACGAAGCGCTTGAGATCTGGAGCGTTGCTCCTCGCGGCATCAAGCAGATGGGCCGTCCCCTGCCCATTGGTACGATGGAAGTCGGCAGGTTTCCTCGCCTTGACGAGGCCTGCGGCATGGACGATTCCGTCCACACCCTCGGTGGCCGCAAGCAGGCTGTCCCTGTCGTCCATTGCCCCGCGCACAAGCGTCACGTGCTCCAGACCCTCCAGAAGCCGCGTATCACTCGTCGACCGGACCAGAGCGCGGACCTCGGCACCTCGCCGATCGAGTTGCTCGGCAATGTGAGACCCGAGAAACCCCGAGGCCCCGGTCAGCAGAATTCGCAAACGGTCGTTCCCTTCTTCGCCGATCATCCAATCCCGTAAACGATCACAGGGTCTCGGACGGCAGTCGACGGCGATTCAGATCAACCCGAGCTTTGTACCGCTACTCCGGAGGTCTTCGAGACCCAGATCGAGATGTTCGCGCTCATGTTTCGCCATGTAGCTGGTTCGCAGAAGGGAGTTTCTAGGGAGGACGCCCGGAGAAATGAACGGATTCGTGTACACCGCATGATCTTCAAGAAGTGTCTTCCAAAGCTCCAACGTCTGAGAGTCATCGCGAATGTAGATCGGAATCACCGCACTCTCCGAGGCGCCCAACTCGAACCCCATTCCGGCGATTTCCTCCCTCATGTACGTGTAGTTCTCCCTCAGCTTGTCGATCCGCCAGGTCTCTTCCTGCATCACGTCAAATGCGGCCATCGCAGCGGCGATACAGGACGGCGCGCCACTAGCGGCAAACATGAATGAAGGCGCGAAATGTCGGACATAGTCCAGCACCTTCCGTTCTCCAACGATGTATCCTCCTACGCTGGCCAGGGACTTGCTGAATGTGCCCCCGATCAGGTCGACCTCATTTTCCAGTCCGAAGTGGTGTGCAGTGCCGCGCCCCCCGGGACCGATGACGCCGAGCGCGTGCGCGTCGTCGACGAAGAACTTCGCGCCGTGTTTCTTGACCACCGGAAGCAAATCGTCGAGCCGCGCGATGTCGCCTTCCGCGCTGAAGACGCCGTCCGTCATCACGAGCGCGGCCTCACTTCGCTGGAGCTTGGAGAGCGCGCGGTCGAGCGAGGCCGCCGAGTTGTGCTTGAACCGAAGCATGCGTCCGCCGCCTGACCCAGGCGCACACCGTCGTAGATCTAGGCATGAACACGGCGATCGACCACCGCGACCGTGTGCTCGTCACTGAGTAGTGCCGAGCACAGTGAGAGATTTACCTGATAGCCGGTCGTAAACACCAGAGCCGCCTCCCGCCCATAGAACGACGCGATCTTCTCCTCGAATTCTCCGTGCAGCTTCATGGATCCGTTTACGAAGCGGGAGCCAGTCATGCTGGTCCCGAATCTGCCGATGGCGGCGACGGCCGCTTCGCGGACCTTGGGGTGCGTGGTCAGGCCCAGATAATTGTTGGACCCGAACATGGTCACACGCTTCCCGTCGATCACGGCTTCGGGTCCGTCATTGAAGTCGAAGGGCCTGAAATACGGGTAGCCACTTGCTTTCCTGGCGTCGTCGGCGGCCTGTGGCTCGTACGCCTTATTCAGCACGTCACTCCTGCGCTCAGACACCGTTGAGCCCTCGCTGGTAGATCCGCCACGACCTGTAGAGGGTGGCCCCGAAGTTCTCCAGTGTCCGGTTCGTGGCCTCGTTGTCTTCCAGAATCCACGAGAACTCGACGTCTTCGACGCCATGGGCTGAAGCCCGGCCGACCGCCTCGTACAGGATCAGGGGAAGCACACCCTTTCGCTGATACTCCGGGAGGATTCCCGCCAACATCGCCCTGACCCAAGGCGTGTGCCGGCGAGCTCTGAGAATCCTCAGCCAGTTCAGGGGCAGCAGACGCCCGCTACGATCTTTCGCCATGGCCCGGTTGTAGTCCGGCAGAAACAACCCACACCCCACGAGATCTCCGTCGGCTTTCACCGCCACCATGCCGTTGTGCACCATGATGTCCTTCATCTCGTGTGTGATGAAGCGCCATTCTTCTGGTTCGATGGGTGTAAAACCCCAATTTCCGCCCCACGATGCGCAGTACACTTTCCAGCACTCGTGCATGGCAGAGTCGAAGTCCGTCAGGTCCAGAGGGCCGACCTCCAGGCCCAGCTTTCCCATCACTCGATGGCTCAGCCTCCCGAAGCGATGGTGCAAATCCGCCATGGTCTCCCCGAGGTGGAGGTGCCACGCGTACAAGTCCTTAGCCTTCCGATACCCGATGTCCTCGAACAGGGCCGGATAATACGGGGGATTCCACGAGGTCATAAACGTCTGGCTGTGCTCGAACCCGCTCACCAGGATGCCGCCCTCATAGTTGGTGGACGGGTTCCAGGGGCCCAACACCGAATCGCACCCGGCTGCGCGGAGCCATGCTTCGGTTGCCTCAAGCAACACACGCGCGGCATCTGGCCGGTCGACGCATTCGAAGAAGCCAAAAAAACCCGGACGATCGTCTCGAACTTCGTTACTCCATCCATTGCGGATGGCCGCGATCCGTCCCAGCGGGCGCCCGTCTTCAGTGGCCAGGAACAGTGCCCGCTCTGCGTTCCGGAAGAACGGATTCTTCGTAGGGTCGAGCAGGGCCTTCACGCTCATGCGGAGTGGCGGAATCCACTGCGGATATGCGTCGGCGTCAAGGATCTTCCAAGGCGCGTCGACGAAACGCCGGAGGCCGGAAGAGCCGGAGAGCTGGAGGACTTCCATCTTTTGAGGGTACCTCCCGGGGGGGGGAAGCCGGCGCACTCGACGGCGCGGAGCGCTACGTCGATAAAGCCGGACAGTCGCCGAATCCGGTGAACTTCCCGAAACCCAAGCTGGTCGTCAATTCGAGAGAGGTGAGACTAGAGCGAAGAACGGCAAGACATCGTCGGTCAAGTCCCCCCAGCCTCTCCGTGGAATCGGTCGTTGAGTCGATTGACCAGCCCCCCTAAGCGGACGCCGAGTGGATGGCAATATCCAACGATGTCGAAGCGCGAAACCGGCATGTATGTGAGCCAGGGCCTCTCCCTCAAGTAACGCCGCATCCTGGTCGGTGTCGCGAGCCGGCGTCGGTATGTGTGGGTGATGTGGGTAAACGTCGAGCACTCCAGGTTCTGTATCTCGTCGCGCCCCGGCATCATCAGATCGTCGGCCTTTAGCACGCCGACATCCTCAGAATCGAGCACCATCGCCAAAGCTCGTTGGTCACGTCCACCCTGTAGCCAAAGCAGTAGTGAGGAATCTCGGGTCGCGAGCAAGGCTGCCTGCCAGCGACGAAATAGGTCCGCACAAGAGGATCGTTCGACGACGAGCACACCCGTGTGCCAGGGTGCTGCACCGTGACCGGGATCGGCAAACAGTAGAACGTACCTTGCTTGCCGCATCTGGTGGACGGCCCGCCACCACTTCTCCAACGGGCCACCGATGATGACGTCGGCATCGATGTATGCGATCCGGTCCTCCGGAACCCACTCGAGCAACCGCGTCTTGTAGAGCTTCGCGGCCACGCGGCCGCCACGAGCAACCGGCACGATTTCGAGACCGTCGATCCCGTCGTATGCGCTTGGCTTGTTGGTGGCCACATAGACCCTTCCCGAGAATCGTCCATGCTTTCGCAGGGACTCGATCATGGCCAAAGACCACGACACGTGACGCCTGCCAAGAGCGATCACCGCGAACACGAATCCACCGCAATCGCCTACCGTGCTCAAGTCGGTCATCCTGGGCTTGCGTCTAGAGGGACACCGCGCTTCCCATCCCCACTCGACAACGAAGGACGGAAACGCGCGACGCAAGTGACCACGCGCCGACGCTACGATAAGGTCATGGCGCCCAAAGAACCACGCCACCCAAGCGCCACGCCGACCCT
>CAUZJF010000225.1:0-4434 GCA_963579975.1 Dehalococcoidia bacterium | reverse complement strand
GAGTTCCGGCGGGACCAGCACCACTCCTCGGAGGTATCCATGGCCGATAACGAGCTTGCCCAGATAGCCCACCTGATGCGCCGGGCCGGGTTCGGGACCAGGCCTGACGAGCTTGAGGCCTGCGCCGCCAGGGGCTACGAGGCCGTCGTCGAAGACCTGCTGCGCCCCGAAGACTTCCCAGACGTCGACGTGGATGTCCTCTCCCGCTGGGGAAGCGTCCCCGGTTGGGACCGGTTCCCTGGTACGTGGCTCTACCGTATGGTCAACACCGGCCGGCCCCTCGCCACGAAGATGGCCCTCTTCTGGCACCACGTCTTTCCCACCGCCACAGAGAAATCCCTCATCTTTGTCCGAGACCAGATCGAAATGTTCCACGAACTCGGCCTGTCCGACATGCGTACGATCTTGACGAAGCTGTCCAGCGACCCTGCGATGATCATGTGGCTGGATAACCAGGAGAACCACCGAACCCAGATCAACGAAAACTACGGCCGCGAGCTGCTCGAGCTCTTCTCGTTGGGCGTCGGCAACTACACGGAAGACGACGTCAAGGCCGTCGCTCACTCCTTCACCGGATGGAGCTTCCTGGAACCTATCCCCGCGGGCAATCGGGAAGGAGGCTTCCCAACCAGGTTCCTCTACTTCGACGAGGACCACGACGAGGCTCCGAAGTCCTTCTTGGGAGAGTCCGGCCGGTTCAACGGCGAAGACGTCGTCGACATCATCGTCAAGCAGCCGGCCTGCGCCCGGTTCATTTCGAGACACCTATACACGTTCTTCGTGGCCGACGAGCCGCAGGTGGCGGCATGGAATGAGACACCGCCCCAGGACCCGCGGGCTATCGACATCCTCGTAGACGCCTACTTCGAATCGGGCGGCGAGCTGCGCCCCATTCTCAGGACGCTCTTTAACTCCGACTTTTTCAAAGAGGCCCGGTTCAAGAGAGTGAAGAGTCCGGCGGAGCACGTAGCCGCCGTGGTCAAGCTCGTTGGTACCTACAGATTCCCCGAGCTAGGTGGAGACGAACACAGCAATGCGATGGGTATGATGGGCCAGAACCTGATGAATCCCCTCACCGTCGAGGGGTGGCACACCGGCAAAGACTGGATCGACGGCGGCACGCTGAACGAGCGCATCAACTACGCGGTCGAACAGGTGAGCGACGCCGGCCGTCCGGGCATCAAGGAAATCATTGAACGTATCAAAGCCACGGCGCCCCTTACGCCGGCAGAGTTCGTGGAAAGGTCGTTGGCGTTGGCCGGCTACGTTTCGGTCGATCAAGACACGCGCGACAACCTTATCGAGTCCGCGGAATCGGGCGGGGCCCTTAGTTTCGGCAACGGAGACGGCCAGGACAGTGGCGAAGCCCGCGTCCTCCGCATGCTCCAGCTAATAGTCTCCGCGAGGGAATACCAGTTCAATTAAGAAGGTGTTAGGTTTGGGGTCTAGGGGCTGGTGCCCCAACCCCAACCCCTAGACCCCAAACCCTATTCTCCGAGGTGATCCAATGACCAGACCCGCAGGGCTCATCAGGGCCGGCTTCCCCTACGTTAAGACCATCGGCAGCTTCACGAAGACGAGCATCCCGTTTGACCTGGCCCTCGGCCAGGAAGGGCGAATATACGTCATCTGCAGCGGCAATTCGGGTCCGATCTCGATAATCGACCTGGACGACGGCGACCACGGCGCGTTCGGCGCTCCCGACTTCGGGTTCCGCTACCCCAACCACAAGTGCAAGCCCGGCAACCAGGACTGGCCGGTACGCGACGGCGCCATTCTTCGGCCTTGCCAGATCATCGTGGACAAAAACGAGCTGGTCTACGTGTCCGACGAGGGCGCCGACCGCATCTCGATTTTCAATCGTCAGGGCGAGTTCCTCGGCAAGTGGGGCGAGCACGGCTCTGGGGACGGCCAGATCAATCGCCCGGCCGGGATCGCCTTCGACGCCGACGAGAACATGTACCTCGTCGATACCCTCAACCACCGCGTGCAGAAGTTCACTAAGGACGGCAGGTTTCTCGGCAAGTGGGGGACTTTCGGCAACGGCGACGGCGAGTTCAACATGCCGTGGGGCATCGCCATCGACGAGCTAGGCGACATCTACGTAGCCGACTGGCGCAACGACCGCGTCCAGAAGTTCGACTCGAATATGAATTTCATATTCAAGTTCGGCAAGTCCGGCAGCGGCGACGGCGAATTCAGCCGGCCGTCGGGCATCGCTGTCGACAAAGACGGCGACATCTACGTGGCCGATACCGAGAACAACCGGGTCCAGCTATTCACCCAGGAAGCGCGCTTCGTTCAGCAGTTCAAGGGCGACGCCATCATTTCCAAGTCGACGCTCGACCGGATGTTCACGAGTAACAAGCTCTCCCGGCGGCTTCGGGAGAGCGGCAGCCTAGACCTGGAGAAGCTCCTCGGACGCCCGCGCTCGGTCCGAATCGACGACCAGGGCCACATGTTCATAGCCGACTACGAGTGCTTCCGAATCCAAGTCTACAAGAAGCACGCCTACCCCCTCTCGGAAGACGAGATAGCACCGCCGCTGCGCTCGCCCGTACTGGTGAACTAGGCCCAATGCCCGTTCGTCGTGAGCATGTGTCGAACCACTCCCGGCGAGCATACCCACCCTTGCCCGAAAGGAACTCCTCCATCTCGGTCCGATCGTATTCCCGCGCCCACCCTATTGGCGTCCCGCCGTAAGTCTCGTCCCGCAACTCCAGATCGGCCCCTCTATCTATCAGCAGCTCGGCGATCTGCAGGTGCCCGAACATCGCCGCCCAGTGCAGAGCACCGGCCCCATGCGTGCCGCCCGTCCCCCATACGTCGGGCAGGCGGGTATTCACTAGGGTGGGGTCCTCATCCAGGAGGGCCTAGACCGTTTTCCGGTCTCCATCGACCAGCGCTTGGTGCAGTCGGGGCATCAGTTGGGCGCGGTCCTCATCGCCGACCTGCTCTAACAGCTTCCGGTCAACCGGGGCACCTGCCTCCACGAGGCGCCTGTATGCGATCGTATGTCCCATGTTGAGCGCCAGGTCGGCAGGCCTGCGTGCGGCTGCAAAGTGCAACGGGCTGAAGCTGACCTCGGTGTAGAAACGGAGACGGCTCTGTAGTACCTTCGAGTCGGCTTTTACGATCGATTCGACCTCGTCGAAGGCCCCCTTGGCGATAGCCACAAACAAAGTCGTGTGCGCTCCCCTCGCCGACAACAGCTCGATCAACGGCAACGCATCGCGGTGATAGAGTGCCCGGTCCAGAGGCTCGGCATCGACCCGGTCTTTCGCTCGCACCTCCGCGCCGTGATCGAGGAGCAGCTCACAACCATCTTGAGCTGATTCCATGCCGCGGCAATATGTAACGGCGCGCCACCCGTATCAGAGTCTTTGCTCAAAAGGTCAGTGCCCCGCCCAAGTAGGAGCCTGGCCGTCTCTAGTCGCCCGAACCGGGCTGCATAGTAGAGTGGCGTCTGTCCGGTTCGATCGTCCCGTTGATGAACAACCTGAGGGTCCTGTTCGAGCAGCTTCCTTGCACCCTCTTCATCCCCGCCGGCAATGGACTGCAGCCCCTGATCTAATTCATGCTGCCGCCGTTTACCTTCAACCTGGGACTTCAGCTACGACCAGCTTCGGAATCCATATCCTCGAGCGATAACCCACTGAGCATCGCTCAACGAAACCTCAAGGGAGCGAAGCTCGGCGTCGCCGGCGTTCTTCAGGCGGGGAAGGTGCTCGCGGATACCGGCGCGGGCGCCCGGTTCACCAGAGCGAAAACCCTTGAAGAGGGGCTTGGCCTGCTTGCGCAGGTTCTCCAGACTGGAACGAGGGGGAAGAAAATGAGCCACAACGGGCCTCTTTTCGATTGCGCCCGTTGTCCGCACACCGGGCTGAAAGGGGCCGAATATAAGTTGCCTAAGGAGGTGGGCTTCGCCCTTCCCGCGGACTGGATGCTCCCTCGACGAGCACGTGTCTTATATCGCGGGTTGAGAACGATTGTCAAGCAACACGTCGCAGTGGGGTTGTCGATATACAGGATGAGGCACAGGTTGCCACACTGCGCAACGTCGGCGGTGGATTCGGTCCGCGTCGAGATTCAGGACATGGCGGGCAATTGCCGTGCGCCTACATTTCGCCCTGATGGACACCAACTTTTGCGTCTTCACGTTCAATCGGTGAGACAGGCGGACGGTCCATCTGCACCTGGACTAGCTCTTTCAGGACGACCGAAACCTACGGTTGGAAGCCCAGTACCTGCTGGCCCATCCTGAGGAAGTAGCCGCGGAACGCCTCGATGTTGAATATCCTGTTGGCCGGGAAATCCCTGAGCCAGGGCGAGTATACCTGTAGAACGTCAGCGACAATGGGACACATCTGAGGGCTGGAAAACCCGAGAATGGGAGGGTGGTGGGAGCTCCTGGACGCAGGGTAGAGTTACCCG
>CAUZJF010000224.1:0-4468 GCA_963579975.1 Dehalococcoidia bacterium | reverse complement strand
AGTCCGGCCCATATTTGGCATCGTGGTGGTGAGAAGCGCGGACATGCCCAACACCTGGGCCTGGTGCTCGACCACCGCCTCTATGAACTCTTCCGACTTGGTATCGACGCCCAGATCGTGCACCGTGAAGCCTGCTCCGTTCAGCATCATGATGCACAGGTTCTTGCCAATGTCGTGCAGGTCGCCCTTGACCGTGCCCATGACGACGGTGCCGATGGGTTCGATGCCAGACGCCGACAGGATGGGCTCGACGTGCGCCATGCCTGCTTTCATCGCACGTGCCGCGATCAGCACCTCGGGGACGAATATTATGTTGTCTCGGAACTTTATGCCCACGATGGCCATTCCCGAAACAAGACCATCGTCCAAGATCGTGTTGGCTGTAAAGCCGCTGTCGAGAGCCTGCTTGGTCAACCTGTCGACCTCGGTGTTGTTGCCCGTTATGAGGTCGTAAGCAATTTGCTGCATCGAGGGATCGGTATCCTCGAACAGCTCCTTGATGTGCTTGATCTCGAAGGGCTTCGTTACGTGCCCCATCTCTTTGATCAAGCCTTCGTGGACTATCGGCATCTGCTAATTCCCCCTAACCTCGCTGTCGTAACCTATAAAGTATTCTAGGCGCCTTGAGCTTTGTCAATTACGGACGCGGTACCTGTTTCGTGTCAATACTGGAGCTTACGCCAGTTTACCGTCCCGATAGGCCTGAATAAAATTCATACAAAAGTCGTCTTTGCCCAGCAACATATCGCTGGCAAACTGGAACCTCTCAGACCCAGTATCCAGCTCGAACACGTTCTTGAGCTTCGTCGCGACCGGGTCCGTAATGCCGGCGTCTATCCCGGCATCCAGGGCAAGGTGTATGAACGTCTCGTTGATGAGCTTGCGGTTGGGCATGCCAAAGGAAACGTTGCTCAGCCCCATCCCGATATGTATCTCATTACCGTACGTCTCCCTCAGCGTCCTGACCGCATCGAAGTAGTGGTTGCCATTCTGACCGTCGACCGAGATCGGGAAAACAATCGCGTCGATGAAAATGTCTCCGAGGTCGACGCCCTTCGAGAGCAGTTGGTCCATGATCGCGTTCGTATTCTCTACACGCTCTTCGGCATCCTGGGGCATGCCAGTCCCGCTCGTCGCCATGACGATGACGCGCGCGCCGTGGTCGGCAATCATGTCTACGGTCTCGGGCCTTTCCGGAGCAACTGAGTTCATCAGGGGCCGGCCCGCCTTGCGATTATAGGCCGAGAGGCCCTCGGCGATAATCTCAGAGTGCGAGGAGTCTACGCTCGGCGGTAGCGGCGATGCCTCTTGGACCGTCTCGACAGCCCATTTCATCGCCCTTTTTTGGATGTCGAGGTTGTAGTGGACCTCGTCTACGTTGATGTCGAGGAAGGTTGCTCCGGCCTTCACCTGGCGGTCGACCTCGTACCGAAGGTAGGCCGCTCCCTCCTCTTGCTCGACGGAGTCGTCGCTGATGCCCTTCATCATCGCGACCATTAAGTGCTTTATCTGACCCTGCTGGTAAGGCTGGGTCTTCTTGAACCAGTCGGGCACGGTCAGATAGCGCTGCTCTCCTGACTCGCCTTTGAACGGCACGACCTCGGTGCCGTCCTCGAGGGTGGTCGCGCGGCGGCCATTGCGGAGAAGCACCCGTGTTGCGTGGATGTTCTCGCCGACTATCGTGAACTCTTCCGGTGATTCGATGACTCTTGGCATAGGGTCCTTCGTATGTTGTGGCCGCTCGTCTTCATAGGATCCCCTTCCTAACCTTCCCCAAGAAGAGGAAGGTATGTTTCTTACCTCCTCCCCCATCGGGGGAGGATTGAGGAGAGGGCTACGCGCTATGCTCCTCGGTCCAGGCTTTCACGGCCCTCGGGATTTCGAGAAGATTTTCGAGCCTGGTCGCCAGGGGTATCGCACACTCGGGCGCGATCATGTTCACGCCCGCGTCCATGCAGCGGTACACTGCGGCACGGACCTCTGCCGGGCCGCGGGCGTACAGCGTTTCCGGGTTGTTGATATTGCCCACCAGTCCTATGCGACCATCGACGATGTCCATCGCCTGCTGTGGGTCGTTCTTCGAGTCGAAATGGAAGGCCGCCATGTTGTTCTGGGCGATGTAGTCCATGCGGTCGAGCGTGTTGCCGCAGATGTGTAGGATCAGCGGCACGTCTAGGCGCTCGGCCATCTCCTGATGGAGCTCAAGCAAGAAACGCTTGTAGTACTCGCCGCTCACCAGGTCGCCGGTGGCGTGGTCCGGGAAGGTGAGGACATCGGCCCCTGCGTCTATCTGGGCCTGTCCGAACAGAACCGAGATCTCCTTCAGACGGTTGAGACATGCCATCGTCATCGCGGGATCGTCGATCGTCATCAAGAGAAACGTCTCGACGCCGAACACGTGGTAGGCCAGCGTCCAGGGTCCCATCGTCTTGCCGACGATGGCAACCTCGTCTCCGATCTCCTCTTTCAGTATCGAGATCGACCGCGTGACCGCCAGATTGTCGCGGTGCTCCAGGAACCCGGATGGGATCTTGATGTCGTCAGGGCCCTTCCATATCGGATTGCCCATGCGGACGGTGGGCCAGTTGTCCTTTTGCTCCCACTGCATCTCGCAGCCCAACGCCGACGACTCCTGGATGATCGTGAAGTAGGGCGCGACCGAATCGAAGCCTAGCTCCGTGTAGCCCGTCGCAGCGAGCCGGGCGTTGAGCTCGGGGTCGCGACAGGCGTCGGGGAAGGGCGCATCAACCAGGTCCATGAGCTCGACGGTGGCGAGGTTGGTAGGATTGGACACAGGAGTCCGGTCCACAGGCTTGCCCGCCAGGGCGTTCATGACCCGTTCTTTGGGTGTCATGGTCTCACTGAAAGGCATCTATCCTCCTGAATGGAACCCGAGATCGACTTCTCGCCGCTCTACGTCGGCGGCGTGAAGCCCAGCGTGCCTGTCGTCATCTGGCCGCGAAGGGCCGCCTCGTCGAGCATCGTCTCGACGCCGGTGACGTTCCGAGCGTACGGCAAGACCAGCTTCGCGAGCTTGTCGTGGCGGGCTCCGCACGGGAACACGACTCCTTCGTCTACCTTCTCCATGTCGCCGTAACGAACCATTCCACCCGTTACGGCTCGGAGCCGTCCCGCCGCATTGGGTGCCTCTCCTTCGCCCGTGACGGTATAGTGCCAACGACCGTCTTTCTCCCGTCCGTGGACGTTCAGCATCAACGGAGAACGCAGGTCCTTGATGCCGACCTCCGGAAGCTTGTAGTCCGGGTCCTTCTCGACGGCCTGCATTATTAGGAACTTGAGCGCCCGTCGGTGCGTCGTGCCGCACGCGAATCGTGTCTGGTCCGTCGTGCCAGCTAGAGGCTCCAGGCCACCTAGAGCCACGAGTTGGCCCCTGATCTTCTCTATCCTGCCCTCGATCCCAGGTGTCTGGTTATAGCTCCATACCGTGAACGTTCCGTCCTTGGAGTAAAGGCCGACACTGATGTCGTGAAAATGCGGGTCCAGCGAAACGAGCTCCAGGCAGCTTCCGAGACGCTCGTTCATTTCGACGATTTTGACCCGCTCCGCCGTTCTCATGTTGGCCATCGCCTGACGTCCTCCTTCGCCTGTTCAGCCGGCCGTAACCCGTGATCGGACCGATTCCGCCAACGCCTCGACGTGGGCCGGTGTCGTCCCGCAGCAGCCGCCCAATATGTTGATCCCGAAGTCCACGAGTGTGGCGTAGTGCTCGGCCATGAATTGGGGAGTCTCCGGATAAACGATCTGCCCCTTCCTGATAGCGGGGATTCCGGCGTTCGAGTGTATGAGTATTGGGGCATCGGTAGCCGCACGCATCTGCCGGCCTATTTCGACCATGCCTTCGATCCCGTTCCCGCAGTTCGACCCGACGACGTCCGCGCCGGCGTCCTGCATTTCCTTGACCGCCCGTTCCGGTGTAACACCCATCATGGTGAAGTAACCACGCGGTCCCTGATCGAAGGTCATTGTGGCAAACACCGTGAGGCCAGTATTCTCCTTCGCGACCTTGATAGCCAGGGACGCCTCTTCAAGCGCGGTCATCGTCTCAATGACCACCCCGTCGGCGCCGCCCTCTTCGAGCGCAGTGATCTGCTCGACAAAGGAGTCCAGCATCTCGGACTCCTTGACCTCGCCCAGCGGCTCGAGAAACTCACCGGTAGGGCCCACCGAGCCTATGACATACCGTCCGGGCGGCGCCTGGCTGCGAGCGTGTTGGGCCGCGAGGCGATTGAACTCGGCGATGCGGCCGCCGTGCCCATATTTCTTGAGCATGAACATGCTGCCGCCGAAGGAGTTCGTCAGCACCATGTCGGAGCCAGCAGCAAAGTACCTGGCCGCCATCCCCCGCACCACTTCGGGTTCGGTTGCGTTGAGCTCTTCCGGGCATCCTCCCGGCTCCAGACCGGCGGACTGGAGATAGGTCCCGGTGGCGCCGTCTGAGATCAGAACG
>CAUZJF010000223.1:0-4493 GCA_963579975.1 Dehalococcoidia bacterium | reverse complement strand
GTCGATTTCGGCTGAGGCCTTCTACGTCGCCGCCGGCGGCGACGGACCGACGACCTCAGCCATCATCGGGTCCGCCTTAGGCGAAATGCTCAGTGACGCCGGCCTGGACCGGGCTGTCGCCGACGGTCTACACGCGATCACATGGTGGTCACACCTGGCAGTGGTCCTGGGGTTCGCCGTCTACATACCCGTGTCGAAGCACATGCATCTACTCGCGTCACCGCTCAGCTTCTTTCTGCGCTCGTTGGAGCCCGCGGGGACCCTGTCCACGCCGCGAGATCTCGAGACCGCCGAGCGATTCGGCGCGTCGCAGGTCGAGGACTTTACCACGAAAGAGCTACTGGACGGGTTCGCGTGTGCGGTATGCGGCAGGTGCACCGACGCCTGCCCGGCCCATATCAGCGAGAAAACGCTGTCGCCGATGCACGTGGTTTTGGGCCTGCGGGAGTACCTGGCGGAAGCCGGGCCCATGGCCGTGCGCGGTGACGACGGCGCGACGACAGACCCGCTCGTCGGCGGGACCATCAGCAACGAGGCGCTGTGGGACTGCCTGACGTGCGGAGCCTGCGTTCAGGCCTGTCCGGTGGGGGTTGAACACATCGACCCTATCGTCGACATGCGCCGGTACCTGGCGATGGAGAAGGCCGAGGTCCCCGAGACCGGGATGAGCGCCTTGATGAGCATGGAGCAGCGCGGGCACCCGTGGCGCGGCACACCATACTCGCGGCTCGACTGGGCCGAAGGGCTCGACGTGAAAACGCTCGCGGAGCACCCGACGGCCGACGTGCTGTTCTGGGTGGGATGCACGGGCGCCCTGGAGAAGCGCAGCCAGAACGTGGCGAGGTCCATGGCCGCTGTTCTAAAGCGGGCCGGAGTCGACTTCGCGGTCCTGGGCGACGAGGAGACGTGCACCGGCGATCCCGCAAGGCGAATGGGCAACGAGTACCTGTATCAGACGATGGCGACCCAGAATATCGAGACCCTAAAACGGTACGCCGTCAAGAAAGTCGTTACGATCTGCCCTCACTGCTTCAACACCATGAAGAACGAGTACCCGCACCTGGGCGGAGATTTCGAGGTATACCACTACAGCGAATTCGTAGCCGAGCTGATCGAGGATGGAAGGCTGAAGACAATAACCACTGTGGACGCGAACGTGGCCTACCACGATTCCTGCTACCTGGGCCGCCACAACGGGGTCTACGACGCACCCAGGCGCATCGCGGATGCCGTTCCCGGGATTACGCTGGTCGAGATGGAGCGCTCGCGAGAGCGCGGTTTCTGTTGCGGCGCCGGCGGCGGCCACATGTGGCTGGAGGAGAGCCGCGGGAAGCGCGTCAACCACGTCCGTACCGAGCAGTTTCTGGAGACCGGCGCCGACACCGTCGCGGTATCCTGTCCGTTCTGCCTCCAGATGTTCGAAGAAGGCATCGACTCGACGGCGGACGGGAGCGGCGCCCGCGCAAGGGACCTGATCGAGATTCTGGACGAGAGCTTGGGGCCTGCGGTGTGACCAGTTCTCGGTTGAGACACTCCTGGGAGAGCCTGATGATTACCTCGATCAGGCCCCATAGTGCGCATTGTCAAGCTGAGGAGCCGAGCGGCGAAGCATCCGGGGTGGGGACTACGTCGAAGCCGCCCAAGTTGGACCACCCCAGGCCCTTCACTCCGTTTAGGGCGACGTTGCAGCTTCATTTGATCGAGTAGTCGCAGCATCATGCAGCAAAACCAATCCCTTGATCTCCTGAAGTCGCGCTTCGGGTACGACGACTTCCTCCCGTTGCAGGAAGAGATCGTCTCCCACGTGCTCGCTGGAAAGGATGCCCTGGTCGTGATGCCGACGGGCAGCGGGAAGTCGATGTGCTATCAGCTTCCGGCGCTGCTACTCGATGGCGTGGCGCTCGTGGTGTCGCCGCTGATCTCCCTGATGAAGGACCAGGTAGACGCTCTCAAAGCCAACGGCGTCCGCGCCGAGTTCATCAACAGCACAATGACTGCGGCCGAGGTGTCGCGCGTGCACGTTCAGGGCCTTGCCGGCCGGCTAGATATCCTCTACGTGGCGCCCGAGCGCCTGACGGTACCGGGGTTCCGCAACTTCCTGCAGCGCGTCGAAGTCGCGCTCATCGCCGTCGACGAAGCCCACTGTATCTCCGAGTGGGGCCACGACTTCCGGCCCGAGTACCGCAACCTGGACATTCTGAGGGGAGACGTTCCCAACGTTCCGACGATCGCCCTGACTGCGACGGCGACCGGAAGGGTGCAGCGGGACGTCGTCGAACATCTTGGTCTCGAGGGCTCGCGGACATTCCTGGCCAGCTTCGACCGGCCCAACCTCAAGTACTTCGTGCGGCCCAAGAAGCGTGCCCGACGAGCGCTCGTCGAGGCGCTACGGCCGGACGGCAGCACTCCCGCCATCGTCTATTGCTTTTCGCGTAAAGGGACCGAGGAGCTTGCCGCCGACCTTTCGGCCAGCGGGCTGAAGGCGCTACCTTACCACGCCGGGCTCGAGGACGATGTCCGGAGAGACACGCAGGAGCGGTTCATCCGCGACGACGTGCCCATCATCGTGGCTACCATCGCTTTCGGAATGGGGATCGACAAGCCCGACGTCCGCACGGTCGTCCACTACGATCTGCCCAAATCGATCGAGGGATACTACCAGGAGACGGGTCGGGCAGGGCGCGACGGGCTACCCAGCGACTGCGTGTTCTTCTACTCGTACGGCGACAAGATGAAGCAAGACTTCTTCATCGACCAGATAGAAGACCCGGCGGAGCAGAAAAACGCCCGCCTCAAGCTAGCGAAGATGATCGAGATGAGCGAGGGCGTCACGTGCCGGAGGGCCTTTCTGCTCGACTATTTCGGCGAATCGATGGATGGAGACAACTGCGGAGGCTGCGACGTCTGCCTCACCGAGGGTGAGGAGTTCGATGCCACCGACGCGGCCCAGAAGGTCCTGTCGGCGGTTATCCGGACCGGTCAGCGATTTGGGGCCGCCCACGTCGCACAGGTCCTTCGAGGCTCACGGTCGAAGAGGCTGGTGGAACTCTGCCACGACCAACTCACTGTGTATGGGATCATGCGAGACACCTCGGGCGAGGAGGTCCGAGATCTGGTCAAGCTGTTCACCGAGCGCGGTCTACTGGAGAAGGTAGGCACCGAGTACCCAACCCTCAGAGTCACGCCGGCCGGCCACACGTTTCTGACAGCACGAGAGAGTCTCATCCTGACGCGGCCGCGCCGCGAGGCGCCGCCGGTCCCGGAGGTCCAGCCGCTCGACTACGACGACGTTCTCTTCGAGCGTCTCCGTGTGCTCAGGAAGCGGTTGGCCGACGAGAGGGACGTGCCTGCGTTCGTGATCTTCGGCGACCGGGCCCTCCGGGAAATGGCGGCATATCTTCCACAGAGTGAGGAGAGTTTCGCGCGCATCAACGGAGTGGGCACGCAGAAGTTGGCGCAGCTCAGCGACGCATTCCTCGCAATGATCCAACAGCACGCCCACGAGAAGGGGCTCGCGGAGCGCGAATTACCGGCGCTCGACCCTCGGGAGACCCGCCGGAGGCGCGACGGCATAGCTGGGACGACGCTCGAAGAGACCAGGCGGCTATTTATGCAGGGACTATCTATCGAACAGATTGCGAGTCAGCGGAACCTCGCGGACAGCACGGTTCTGTCGCACCTCGAGCGGCTGGCAGACGCTGGCGAGAACCTAGACGTGGCGCACCTGATGCAGCAGGACCGGTTCGAGAAGATCGCGGCTGCCTTCCGCGAGGCCGGAGGAGAGGCCCTGAGACCCGTCCGCGGACTGCTCGGCAAGGAATATTCCTACGAAGAGATAAGCCTGGCGCGAATTCGCATCGGACAGGCTGTGTCGCGTCCAACACACCTCGGCTGAACTGCTGGACACGGTGGTCGCCCTCGGCTACGCTTTCGTTGCGAACACTACCTGGAGTTGGGAGTAGACATGCTGGACCAGAAACCTGTTGGAAGATCGGGCCGCACTATCAGTGGTATCGGGCTGGGGTGCGTGACCTTCGGCCGCGAGATCGACGAAGAGACCGCCTACCGTATGATGGACTACGCCGTCGAGAAGGGCATCACCTTCTTCGACACCGCCGAGGCGTATGGCGGGGGCCAGGCCAGGGCTGGGAGGAAGGTATCCACGGGCGACGAAGAATGGCGAGAAGTCAGCGACGAGATGAGCTCGTCGGAGAGAATAATTGGCGCCTGGATGCAGCTCAGGGGGTGCCGTGACGACATCACTGTTTGCACGAAGGTAAGCACTGGCGGAAGCGCGGAGAACGTGCCCAAAGCCCTGGCCGCCAGCCTGGAACGTCTCCGGACCGACCACGTCGAGATATACAAGATGCACTCGCCGGACCCCAACACGCCTATCGACGAGACGCTGTCAGCGATGACCGCCGAGGTGAAGGCCGGTCGCGTGGGCGTCATCGGGTGCAGCAACTACTCGGCGGCCCAGATGCAGGAGGCGC
>CAUZJF010000222.1:0-4507 GCA_963579975.1 Dehalococcoidia bacterium | reverse complement strand
TGTGTAAGACAGACGCTCTAACCAACTGAGCTAATCGCCCGGAGAAGACGCTCCGCAGGAACCGCCCGGCCCCGGCGGCGTGCACGTCGATGACGAAGTATAAGCGCGCTTGGCGGGACTCGAACCCACGGCCTCAGCCTCCGCAGGGCTGCGCTCTATCCAACTGAGCTACAAGCGCTCACTGTCATACGTACCTCATCGTAGGTGCAATGGATGCCCGTGTCAACGCGGCGTCCGCTGATTACGACAACCTCGCGGGTGTCCGGTCAGGGGAGGCTCCGGGGCGAGCTCACTCTCGCGTGACCGTCGGGTCAACCCCATTCCGCCGACAGCCACGCTTGGCCCAAACCCCACGGCTCCGTCCGGCTACTAGCCTTGGAGTAGGTATTCCGAGCTGCGGGGTGCTTCGATGAAGCGAAACGATGAGTCCGGGTTCACGCTGATCGAGCTGTTGATCGTTGTGGGTATAGTGGTCGCGCTGTCCGAGGTCGTGGTGCCTCACCTGGCCCAGAACACCGAGGCCGTCGAGAAGAGGAACGAAAGGGACGCGATCCAGACCGCATTCGAGAACGTTCTGAGCGAGATTTTCGTCCCCACCATTCCTGACAACACGGGCGGCGGCGCGATGGCCAACAATAGCTGGGCGTCGCTGCCGACCGGCGGAAAAAAGCCCCTCTATCCTCGCTACTTCAACAACGAGACCTCGACGTATTTCTACTGTTGGGCGTCGAGTGGCGAGATAATGTTCCAGCGAACGTCTGCCGGTCCGTGCATCATGGACGACTTCTAGCGTCAACGCCCCCTGGTACGTACCGGTCCGGCGTAGGGTTCGAGACCTCTGGCGTCTCCCCCGGTGCGCGGTGCTCGTTCTCGGGGGGTTGCCAAGCTATACTCGAACGGCGTCCCTTGAAGAAACCTTCGGCCGGTAGCCAGACATGACGCACAACGTCGCCATTCGAGAAGTAGCCGTGACTCCCCTCCGGCAATTCGCGCGACGGATTCGCTCAGCGAGCGCGCTTCGGTCATTCGGCCTCTTTTCGACCAGGTATACGCGTTGCCTCAACGCATCCGACGACGTTGGGGAGCTGGGACGCAACGTGATCGTGTACTTCGACCAGGAGTTCAACTTCGAGGCCGGCGTACAGGTTTCGGCGCCGTTCGCGAGCGCCGGAGAGGTCCGCTCTTCGCACACGCCCTCGGGCCGTGCTGCCACTACTGTTCACACAGGGCCATACGCCCAGCTCCCGAAGGCCCACGTCGCGGTCAGGGCCTGGTGCGCGGAGAACGGCCACTTGATCGAAGGTCGGAACTGGGAAGTGTACGGTCATTGGAACGACGATCCGGCGCAGCTCTCCTCAGAGAATTTCTCCCTCCTCGAGTAAAAATTGGCCAGAATATCGCTCCAACGCCGACACCCGCTGGCGCTCCATCAGCGGGTTTGTTTTGAGCAATATTGATACTCACTCTCAGAAACGCTTGTTGACGGCGCCTTCCATGCGTAGTATAGTCTCGTTCAGATTGCTCGGCATGATGAGACTTAATATCAATGGCGAACGGTAACACCCAACCGGACCCGATGGCGATCCTCGAAGACCAGGGCTATCGCAACACCGCCTCCAGGCGGGCGGTTATCGACGCGCTTCAGAGGAAGGACGAAGGGTTCACGGCCGAAGAGATCACCGAGGACCTCCCCGGCGTAGGGCGGGCGACCGTGTACCGCACGATCAGGCTCCTGCTGGACGCCGGAGTGCTGTGCAAGCTCTCCCTGCCCGATGGAGCGCCCAAGTACAGCCTGTCGCCGGTCGAGCACCACCACCACACCGTCTGTGTCCGCTGCGGCACGGTCGACAGCTTTCGCGACACCACCATGGAGCGGCTTCTGCGCGCCATCGGTAGCGACGTCTCCGGCGAGATAGTGGGGCACCGTATCGAGGTCTACGTAACCTGCGAGAGCTGCCTTGCGGCCATCCAGAACTAGCGCGTTCCGCGAATCAGGAATACTGCGGAGCTTGAAAAATACTGAGACTGCATCTCAATAGATTGCGCGCCACTAAATGAGACTGTGTCGCAATGACCGTACCCGGCCCGTCACTGTTCTGGGCCTGGCAATAGTGTTTGCCTTGGTAGCCTGCTCGTCCGGCGACGAGGCCGTTGGCGCGTCGACGCCGGATACACCGGTCGCCGTATCAGCACCGACGTCAGCGACCATTCGAGCTGTCGCGACTACCAACATCGTGGCCGACTGGGTCGCGAACGTCGGCGGTGACCAGGTCGAGATGTTCAGCCTGCTGCCGGCAGGCAGCGACCCGCACTCCTATCAGCCCAGCACACGTGACGTCGCCAGAGTCGCGGACGCAGACCTGGTTCTGAGCGTCGGGTTGGGCCTGGAGGCAGCCTGGCTGGAGGACCTCGTGCGCAACGCCAGCGCGGACGAAGCCGAAATCGTCGCTCTCGCCGAGGGAGTCGAAGCGATCGAGTTCGCGGACATTCACTCCGGCCAAGGGGTCGGTCAGGGAGACGAGCGCCGACCCCTCGACCCGCACTTCTGGTTCGACCCCATCCGCGTGAAGCGCGCCGTACACGACATCGCCGCCCGCTTGTCCGTGGTCGACCCGGACAGAGGCGATACATACCGGGCCAACGCAGCCGAGTACAACGAACGTCTCGATGAGCTACATGTGTGGATAAAGCAGCAGGTCGCGGCCGTACCGGAAGAGCGCAGACTCCTCGTCACCTCCCACGACAGCCTTCACTACCTCGCCCGGCTCTACGGCTTCGAAGTCGTGGGGGTCGTGATGTCCGGTGGCACGACAGAGGTCGAGCCGTCTGCGGCCGACCTGGCCGACCTTGTCGATGTCGTGAAGGAGCATGGCGTTGCGGCGGTTTTCGGAGAGACGACGGTGAGCGAGCGGCTGGCGAACACCGTGGCGCAGGAGACAGGAGCGACCCTTGTCCGGCTATATTCCGGTTCTCTCGGCCCCCAAGACAGCGGCGCGGAGACGTACATCGACATGGTGCATACCAACGTCGAGCGTATCGTGGAGGCCCTCCGCTAATGGAGTCGGCGACTATGGTCGAAACACCATCGTTAACCGTCGAAGGCGTCACTGTTACGTACGGGACCTTCCCGGTACTGGACGACGTCACGTTCGAGGCCGAGCGCGGGACGCTCATGGGTGTCGTCGGACCCAACGGCGCAGGCAAGAGCACGCTGTTCAACGCCATTGCGGGCCTGCTGCCTGTCGATGACGGCCGGATCTCGGTCCGAGGAAAGTCCGACAACGGGAGAGCAGCCCTGGCCTACGTCCCCCAGCGCGAGAAGGTGAACTGGCGCTTCCCCGTCACCGTCCACGACGTCGTGATGCTGGGGCGTCACGGATACACGCGGTGGCTCCGGTGGCCCGGCAGCCGGGACCGCGAGTTCGTCAGGGAGTGTCTCGAACGAGTCGGCATGTGGGTCCACCGGTCCGACCTGATGACGGAGCTTTCCGGGGGCCAGCGTCAGCGGGTCTTCGTGGCACGTGCCCTGGCCCAGGAGGCCGACGTCCTTTTGCTCGACGAGGCATTCAGCGGCGTCGACGTCGGCGCCCAGGAGGGCCTCGTCGAGGTCCTGAGGGCTCTGTGTGGTGAAGGCAAGATCGTCCTGATGGCGACCCACGACCTGACGAACATGGCCCAGCGCTTCGACCGCGTGCTGTGCCTCAACCATCACGTCTGCGCCTATGGGCCCCCGTCAGCGGCATTCACCCCGGAGGTGCTGGAGGAGCTCTATGGGGCCCACGGGGTCGACTTCGCCGGCAACCTGGAGGACCATGGACACGGTCATTGAGCTGCTTCTGGACCCGTTCCAGTACGGCTTCATGCTGCGTGCCCTGATCGTTTCGGTCATGGTGGGCGTCATGTGCCCGATCATCGGCTGCTACATAGTGACCAGGGGACTGGCCTTCATGGGCGACGCCTTATCTCATGCCGTAATGCCCGGCCTGGTGGTAGGGTTTCTCCTGGGAGTGAGCCCATTCCTCGGCGCAGTGCCCGTTGGAGTGGCAGTAGCGCTGCTCGTCGGACTGGTCAGCCGCCGCACCGGGATCAGCGAAGACACGTCCATCGGGGTGCTGTTCGCGGGGATGTTCGCGGTTGGACTCATACTGCTGACGACCGCCGAGGGCATCACGATCGACGTGGAGGATCTCTTGCTCGGCCAGGTGCTCGGTGTCTCCCAGACCGACGTCCTCGTTACCGCCGGGCTCGCCACTTTCGTGATAGCTGGCCTGTACCTCTTTCACCGGCCACTGATGTTCACTAGCTTCGACCCCGTCGGCGCACAGGTTGTCGGGATTTCCGGCGCGGTCATGGACTACGTCCTACTGACCCTTCTGGCCCTGGTCATCGTGCTCAGCGTTCAGGCTGCCGGCATCGTCCTGGTGATGGCGATGCTCGTGACGCCGGCCGCGACGGCTTACCTGCTCGTCCGACGGTTCGTCACGATGATGGCCGTCGCCGCGACTTT
>CAUZJF010000221.1:0-4527 GCA_963579975.1 Dehalococcoidia bacterium | reverse complement strand
CCTCCGGGTCAGCGATGGGCTCTGGGACGGGCGGCTTCTCGCCGTCGAGGTCGAGCCGAGACGGGTTCCAGACCCATTCCGCAAGACGGATGTACAGCTCCTGTCGCTCGGCCTGCGCCTCCGGACTAAACGAGTCGTAATGCCGGAAGGGGAGGCCAGTTTTCTCCAACAGGCTCTGGAAGCTCGGGTTGCTCTGGTACGCCAGAGGGTGAAGGCTCCTGGCCAGCAGGTTCTCGCTGTTCGACACGTAGGCGTCTCGCTTGGCCTCGTACGTGGCGTCGCCCAGGCTCTGGTTGACGCCGCGCTGGAGCAGCACCAAGCCGCCCAGGCGGTTACGCTCAGTCTCGAAGTCGCTCGGGTGGGCGTACCACTCCTTGAAGCGGTCGTACTGGTCTGCCCAGATGTGCTCGATCTCGAAGGGCCGCGCGCGGCCCTGGGAGATGAGATCCTCGAAGTTGGAGGACAGGCCGCACTGCGTGTCGAGCCAATGTGTGAGACGGGCGAGGATGTGACGAACCTGCCGGTTGTTCTGGCTGTGCAGGCGGAAGCGGGGCTGGCGCGCAAAGCTCTCCGGTTGCTCGTCAAGCTGCGCTCGCAGGTGCTCGGCGAGACTCGCCACGCTACGCCCGCGCAGCTCTTTAGTCAGAATAAAAAGCGTGTACTTGACCGAGGAGTAGCCGATCGTCCGAAAGTTCCAGACCCGACGAGCGAGCCAGATGTCGAGGAAGTTGGCTACCAGGGCGACCTTAAGGTGAAGTTCTTCCGGGCTATCATCCGGGCTGAGCGAGGCCAGGAGCGCCTGGGTCTGAAGGGTGAAGCCACGGTCCTCGTTGTAGCGGATCGACTCCCAGCCTGCTGTTAGCGTGCGTGCCGCGTTCCCGATCTCCAGGGACTTCCGCGCGTAGAAGTCCAGGTCGCTGGAGACGAAGCGAACGAACGAGTCGGAGTTTCCGAGCCCGAGGTGCTCCTTCTGATCGCGCACCCAGCGATGGAACTCCGTGCCGATCCGTTCGTAGTCCTTGTTCTCGGCTCCCTTCTGCCCTGGACGAATCGTTTCGGCATGGCGGGCACGGAGCCAGTTCTTGAAGAAGTCCACGTCTTCGTCGTTGCCCAGCTCCTTCAGGGCGTGTATGTGCTGTTTCCAGGTCGAGTTGACCTTTCGCTGATCGTCTTCGTGGCGCACGTTGGCGAGCACGTAGCCCTTCAGCATCTCCGGAAGGCTCAAGCTCAGCCCCCGATCGTTCATGGTCTCGAAGATCGTGTAGGCATCCTCGTCCGAGTAGGCTTCGATCTCTACGAGGTGCACGTTTTCCAGCAGCCAGTCCACGAAGAACGGAAGCGCGACTCCCGTGACCTCCTCGGGCAGGTGATCGGCGATGTTCGCGTACCGGACCGAGATGTTCCGTGCCGACTCGCTCTTACCGTCGAAGATCAGCGCCTGGCCGTTCATCAGTTGCTGCATGACCTCGACGCGGTCTGGCACGTCGAGGTTGAAGCTCTTGCGACCGAACTTCTCGGAGTAGACGAGGTCCTGAACGTCAACGCGATCGTCCCGGCCCTCTTGTAGATGGTGCAGGTGGATCAGGAGCAGGGTCAACGTCGTCAGACGCTGTTGGCCGTCCACGACGAACCGCTGGCTCCGCTTGCGGCTGATGACGATGGAGCCGAGGAAGTAGTGCCCGTAGCCCTCGACCTCGTGACGCGAGTGGCCGGACTCGTATGAGTCCAGGAACTTACCCGTCAAATCGTCGATCAGCTCACGGATATGCCGCTCTTCCCATGCATACTCACGCTGGTAGAAGTCGATGGAGTATTTGGCAGTGGTGAGAAGTTCGCGAACGGTGCGGGCGTGACCGTCGATGGTCTTGGCCTGGGCTTCTGTGGTGGTCATGCGGGGACCCTATTCTTACCGGTACCAACCGTCAATTGTGACCCTGTAGCTCGTCCCCGTTGAACCGCCCGCCGCGCACCCGGTTATCCCTTGGCATCTTAGGGGTGGGTTCAGCCCCCCCGGTCGGCCTTTTTTGCTCCGCCGATCTACTCAGATCCGAAAACCGCGACGGGGGCGCTAATATCTATATAGCCGACCAGATCACACACCCGCCATTTTGGAGTTTCGGTGTTGGCGTCTAAAGACGGCTGCACGGTCGCACCGATCTCCGGGTGTATTTGGGGTTGCGGTATAGGCACAGGCTTGGTACAACGGCACCCATGGTACGGAGGAGGAACACATGATTGATCGCACCACGAAGGCACTCTTATTCGCAATCGCCGTGGGGCTCTGGGTCAACGTGGCCAGTTCATGGCTTCAACCTGTTCCGGTGCGCGCTGAGGCAGCGGCGGTGCAGGACACCTTCATAATGGAATCCATTCTTACAAATA
The DNA here is from genome assembly GCA_963579975.1 of Dehalococcoidia bacterium. Taxonomy (GTDB): domain Bacteria; phylum Chloroflexota; class Dehalococcoidia; order Lucifugimonadales; family CAUZJF01; genus CAUZJF01. The sequence continues at coordinate 2,145 of CAUZJF010000221.1, read as the reverse complement.
TCGGAAGCGACGTCTCTAGAATCGATAACTACGTCTCTAGTATCTCTTACGGTGTGTGTCTCAACAGCAAGATTTGCTGAAAGTGAAGCTGTGATGGCAACAGACAGCGACGCACCAGCGCGTCATCCACGGCGATGCACAGCTCACAGCACACGGACGAAACAGCTGTGTGGACGGTGGGCGATGAAGGGACAGACGACCTGCATGATGCATGGCGGGAAGGCCCCACAAGCCCTCGCGAAGGCTCAGGCGGCTGTCGAGCTGGCCGAGCTACGGATCCGCAACCTCGCCCCCCGTGCGGTCGCCGAGCTTGAATCCCTCGTCACCAGCGCCGACTCCGAACAGGTGCGTCTCCAGGCTGCGAATTCGCTGGTCGATCGGTCGGTCGGGCGAGCCACCGAGCGCATTCAGGTCGCGGCGGCGGTCACGGTCGTCCGGCCGTGGTAGCGCAGCGGTGGGGTAGGCGGGGCCCTCCATCGAAGCAGTGTTTGCCTATGGTGATCAATTAAACAGAAAAAACAGAACGAGAAATACGAAACACGTCACAATGGCCACAGCACCCACTATATCAAGCTGATCCGCTACGACGTTTGTATTAGACGAAGCCGATTGCTCTTGGTATTCAAGCGCTTCGTCCGTGTATTCAAGCGCTTCGTCCGTGTATTCAAGCGCTTCGTCCAGAGACGGCTGTGTTGTGCCAGCTTCTTCCGCCGGTAGCGGGGGTGCGGGCTCAGCTTGGCTTCTCGGCAGCGCCTCGATTGATGGTCCCCGGTAAATGGCCTCCCCACAGGCAAAGCAAAACTTCGCAATCGCTTTTGCCTCAACTCCACAGTTGCTGCAATAGATCGTGGCTGCGGCCTTCCCACTATTCGTCTCTGACATCACTCGCAAATACCTGTCGTTCCTAGAGGACGTTCTGCATGTCCGTGACGTTTCCACTCATGGGATCAAATGCCACCTCATGGCGGCATAGAGAGGCGGCATCACTAAGGAAAAGCTATATACCCACGAATTTCCGCGTGGACCAGCATAAAGAGGATCCCAAGCGCGAGTCCCACTCCAGCCATCCATCTATGCTTCTGCGTATCTGCCTTGAACGTGCCGAGACCGATCGCGCTGCACACTATCGCAGCCAAAGGCACGAGGCCCAGGCCGAACAATAGAATCGACGCCAACCCGAGGCAGCACCCGACCAGAGCCATGCGGTTATTGGTCAGCTCATTAGTCGCCATCTCAGTCGGGCGGGAGGACAGTGTGCTTCCGGATGACGACTGTCGGGGAGTCGCCATCTCAGTCGGGCGAGAGGACGGCGCACCTCCGGATGACGACTGTCGGTGAACAGGTGTTCCACACGCGTAACAAAAGTGAGCCGTCGCCTTCAGCTTCTCGCCACACTCGATGCAATACGATGACGGGGTGCTCTCACGCATAGCGTTTGTCCCTCTTTCGAACGCGTAGCCGCAGTCACACCTCTACTCAGGCGGGTGCGCTTCGAACCACTCACGCGACAGCCTCTGGCCTTCGGCGCGTTGCTCAGGGGTGAGCCGTTCAGCGGCAGTGTCACGCGCCTCGGCGAACTCTTCTCGTTGCGATGCGTCGGCATAGGTCGTCGCGAGGTTCAACCATTTGTATGCTTCCACGTCGTCCTGCGGTGTGCCCTGGCCGTTGTAGTACATCACGCCAAGGTTGTTCAGCGCCTCCGCATGTCCTTGCGCCGCGGCTTGGCGCAACCACGCCACCGCTTCCACGCTGTCCTGCGGTATGCCCATGCCGTCCCGGTGCATAATGCCAAGGTTGTTCTGCGCGTCCGCAAGCCCTTGCTCTGCGGCTTGGCGAAACCACGCCAGCGCTTCCACGGCATCCTGCGGCACACCCTCGCCGTCCCTGTACGAAACGCCAAGGTTGTGCTGCGCCCCCGCATGCCCTTGCTCCGCCGCTTGGCGATACCACGCCACCGCTTCGACGTCGTCCTGCGGTACACCCACGCCGTTGGCGTACAGCACGCCCAGGGTGAACTGCGCGTCCGCATCCCCGGCATTGGCACGGGTTCGGATCACCTCGATGTTGTCGTCTTGAGCAGGTTCGGGTGTCTGGGCGAGTGGAGCGCCCCCCACCAGCACCACGACTATCCCCGCGAGTGCCAAC
>CAUZJF010000220.1:0-4540 GCA_963579975.1 Dehalococcoidia bacterium | reverse complement strand
GGAGCGCGACAAATTCTTGCAAGGAGCGCTCGCCCGGGGCCACTCTCAGGAGCTGGCCGAGAAGGTCTTCGCGCTGATCGAGCCCTTCGCCGGCTATGGGTTTCCGAAAGCCCACGCGATCAGCTATGGGCTTATCTCATACTGGACAGCCTACCTGAAAGCCAATTTCCCCGAGGAGTACATGGTGTGTCTCCTCAACGCGTACGTAGAGAACACGGAGAAACTTGCCGTGTCGGTCGCCGAGTGTCGCAGGCTGGGCATACAGGTCATGCCCCCCAGCGTTAACCATAGCCAGGTCGAATTCTCGGTCGAACATTCGGCGGATGGCGGGACTGCCGTGCGCGTCGGGCTCGCGTCGGTCAAGAACGTCGGCGAAGGAGCAGTGGCGCCCGTAATCGAGGCAAGGGAGCAGGAAGGTCCGTTCGCGTCGATCGAGCAGATGTGCAGGGTCGCGGACATGCGCGGCCTCAACCGGAAGTCACTCGAAAGCCTCGTCAAAGCAGGCGCCTTCGACGAATTCGGTGACCGGGGCGCACTGCTGGAGGTCGTGGACAGGGTGTTGTCCCTGGCCCAGAGCGAGGCCAATCTCCGGGAGTCCGATCAGATCTCGATGTTCGACCTTTTTGGAGAGTCGGTGCCTACTCCTCTGGCGCAAATCGATCTTCCAGCCGGCCAAACATCGGAGAGCGAGAAAAAGGTCTGGGAGACAGAGCTATTGGGCGTGAATTTCGCCGACAACCCGTTGCTGAGTCTCCAGGCCTCCGGCGGCGACACCAAGGCAATCATGTCCCGCAGCGAGTTCAAAGCCGGCATGAACGGCGAGAAGATCGAGCTCAAGGGTCAGGTCGCGTCGGTCAGCCACAGGTACACCAAAGACCAGAAGCCCTACTCGATCGCCAACATCGTTCTCCTAGACGGCGACATAGACGTCTTCGTTTGGGAGAACGTGCTCGACCGGACCCAGGGCCTTTGGGAGCCGAGCAAGCTGCTCACGATCGAGGGCAGGGTCAGGGCGAGGGACGACAGGGTAAGCGTCTCCTGCCTCAACGCGTCGGAGTTCAAGGTCCAAGAAGACGCCGAGTCTGGGGACGAAAGAACCGCGCCCAGGCCGTCGATACCTCCCCAGAGCAGCCCGTCAGCTAAGCCTCCGAACGGCGCCACCCGTCCGGTCGAAACTCCAAGCCCTGCTGCCGCACCTTCCAGTCCTTCTGCGGAGACCCCCCCCAAGCCGTACCCGCGGCAGAGGCGCCTGTTGCTGCATATCCGAGAATCCGACGAGCCCGATGTCAACTATCGCTTGATGGAGGATTTGAAGCAGCTACTGCTCGGCCATCAGGGCGACGACACCGTCGGACTTGAAATCGCGTCCAACGGCCATCTTATAACGCTCGAGTGGGCCCCAGTACGGGTGAACATATGCCCGCCGCTACAGGAGGCGCTCGAAGAGGTAATTGGTCCCTCAGGCAGCATCTCGATCGCGGACGAGCCAGCCAACGGCTCTGCCCATCGGAATGGCGTGACTTAGAACTCTGGGACGCCTCGCCCAAACACACCTTGGATAGTGTGTAGCTACTTGATCTGCGCCACGCTGAAAAGCACGTGGAAAAGCAGACAGTAGGTCACTACGGTTTGGTACCCTGACACGTCCACGTCATTCGGAACGAAGTAGTTCTGGTTGCCGATGTTGCCCTTCAGCTTGCCCAGGTCTACGTAGCCTTTGGGCATCACGTCGCCCCGGGTCTTCGGGTCTGAGTTTGGCGTCAGGATCACGTGAAGATCGGACCCGTTGGTCACTGTGAAGTCCTCCAGCCGGAGGATCACGGTACCGTCCGGCCCGCGGAACAGCGCGGACGTCGGAGCCACCGATGGCGATGCTGATCCCGATCATCGGTAGCCCCACCAGTGCGCCAGCCACCAGGCCGGTAGTCAGGTCAGGCCGTCTGCCTCTAATCCTGGCGACAGCGAAGAACACGACTCCGACAACAACGCCCATTGCGAAGAACTGAAGGATGGCCATGACCTTCTCGGCGGTCTTCGCCGTATCGGCGACACTGGCGCCGAAGAGACGCATGATATCGATCATCAGATCGATGCCAAAGGTGATGATAGGCCCGGGCAGAACTCGGGCAATCCAATCGAAGAGGTCAAACGGTACGAATGGGAGGCCGACCATCTTGTCGGCCAGGTACATCAGGTCGATCAGTGGCGTGGTTAGCAGCGAACCCGCCAGTACACCTGTCCCGATGCTGAACCTACTCATCTTGGCGTCTCCGACCGCCCTTAGTCACGCAGGGTGAGGAATAGACGACGCCAAATCGTGAACGGATGGTACCCACCAGTGTACTGGTGGGAAAGGCATGTCCGCTTCCCTTCGCGGGGGTGTCGTCCCCGGATGGCGGCGGCTGCGCGGTTCTCATGTTCTGCTGCACGACTTGTCCCGACTCGCCGGATTCTCGCCGCGGGCGATACGTTTCGTATTGCGCGTCGCTATGATTGCGTGTACTATTGGTCGAGCGATTGCGAGATCCGTCACAACCGGATCTCCGCACGGAGCGACCCGATGGATGCCCACCACCTGATACATCTTGAGCCGAACGCCGCTATTGACGCGTTCCGTCCCGGCGACACCGTACGTGTCAGCACGAAGGTCACCGAAGGTGAACGCACTCGCACGCAGGTGTTCGAGGGAGTCGTGATCCGCAAGCGGGGCAACGGACCAGGCGCGTCGTTTACCGTCCGCCGCGTCACCAACGAGGTAGGTGTAGAGCGCACATTTCCCCTGTACTCTCCGGTCGTGGAGGCCGTCAGCGTGACCAGGGCCGGCGCCGTGCGACGGGCCCGCCTCAACTACCTGCGTGGTCGCTCCGGCCGCGCAGCCCGGATTAAAGAGCGCCGTTAAGCTGTCCTGGGCGCGCGAAAATGCGCCCACCCTCCCGTCGTTCAGTAGCCCGCTCTTCAGTCGTTTCGACTGTCTGTTCTCATCGGGCAGAGTTCGCTACACTAAGCGCATGTCCGAGAAACAGCATCACGGCGCCCCTTTTGCGGAGGTCGCAGTCGATGCCCCCGTAGGGCGAGACAGGACCTTCACCTACTCAGTGCCCCACTCCCTGAGGGTGATGCCTGGCCACGTCGTTACCGTCCCCTTCGGCGCTCGCAAAACGGACGGCGTCGTCATGACGCTGGCCCGTCATAGCGACGTGGCGGAAACCCGCGAAATCATCGACGCTCCCTCTTCGGTCCCGACGCTTACCGATACTCAGCTCCAGCTCGCCCGCTGGATCAGCGGCTACTACTACTGCTCCCTGTTCGACGCCGTAGCCCTCATGCTCCCTCCCGGCGGCCGGCGCCGCTTCAAGACGTATCTCGAAATAGCCGACGATCTGCCGCCAGACGCCTCCGAATCGCTGCCGGAGCTCCAAGCTCTTGTCCTCGAATACGTCCGCCGGAAAGGCCGGGTAGCAGAAAGCAGAGTAGCCGCGATCCACGGCAAGGCGAGCGCGTCCGCGTCGAGGGCGCTTGTCAGGTCGAGCCTGCTAATGCGCTCGCATACGCCAGCCGCACCGGCGGTAAGGCCGAAGATCAGGCGGTTGGTCCGGGTGGTCCAAGGCCGGCGAGAGGCTGCGAGCTCAGGTCTCGACGAGATGAGGAAGAGGGCCCCGAAACGTTCGGCCCTTCTGGAGTTCATGCTCCGGAACGAGGGCCAGTTGGAGGTATCGCAGGCGCGGAAGAAATACGGTCACAGCGCAGTCAAGAGGCTACTCGAGAAAGGCTGGCTCAAGCTTATCGAGGTTGTGGACGACCGCGACCCGCTGGCGGGCCTCGAAATTCAGTTGCAGTCGCCTCTAACGCTAACCCCGACGCAGCATGCGGCAGCCGCGGAGATCGAATCTGCCCTTTCGTCGCCGCCCAGGGCGCCGCAGGCGTTTCTTATCCAGGGTGTGACCGGAAGTGGCAAGACCGAGGTCTATCTGGACGCTGTACAGCACTGCATCGATACCGGCAAACGGGCGATCGTCCTTGTCCCCGAAATCGCCCTGACGGGCCAAACGGTCGAGCGCTTTGCCTCGAGGTTCCCAGGCAACGTGGCGGTCTTGCATAGCGGGCTCACTCCCGGTGAGCGATTTGACCAGTGGGCTAAGGTCCGGAAGGGCATGTATGGAGTCGTCATCGGCTCCCGCAGCGCCATCTTCGCCCCCGTGCGGGACTTGGGGCTCATCGTTATCGACGAGGAACACGAATGGACCTACAAGCAACACGACACGAGCCCCAGATACCACGATAGGCTCGTCGCGCTGAAGCTGGCCGACCTGAATCGAGCTGTCGTCGTGTTGGGAAGCGCGACACCCGACGTGGAGACATATTTCCATACTCAGAGAGGACGTCTTCGCGTTCTAAAGCTGCCTCAGCGAATAGGCGGCCCCCAGGCTTCAGGACTGGCGGGCTCGAAAGCGCGAGGCCTAGCGACGGTGCAGGTCGTCGATATGCGACGAGAGCTTCGCGAAGGCAACCGTTCGATGCTCAGCCGTGAGCTGTTGAGTGG
>CAUZJF010000219.1:0-4563 GCA_963579975.1 Dehalococcoidia bacterium | reverse complement strand
AGCTGGACGACCTTATGGCTGCGTCAGATTTCGTGGCGGTCCACGCCCCGGCGACACCCGAGACCGCCGGCCTACTGGATGCCCGTAGGATCGGTCTAGTGCGCCCCACGGCCTACATCGTGAACCTGTCCGACGCGTCCATCGTTTCCGAAGCAGCGCTGGTGGAGGCCCTCCGTGAGAAAAGGATCGCAGGTGCGGCGATGGATGTCTTCGAGACCCAACCGATCGTCCCCAATAGTCCCTTCCTAGATTTGGATAACGTAGTGCTGACGCCGCACCTTGGGGGCGCAACGGATGAGACGATCGAGCGCCACTCGAGAATGATGGCCGACGACATACTGCGGTTCCTGAACGGCGAGCGGCCCGCAAACCTCGTGAACCCGGAGGCGTGGGACCGTCGTGGCTGAGCGATACGTCATCGTTCTGGACGCGGGCAGCGGCGCCGTCCGGTGCCACGTGTTCGACAAGACCGACCAGATCGTCGCCAACGGAGCCTGCGACTGGGTGTCCAGGACGACCAACGACATCTCTCCCTATGCCCGGGAGTTCGACGCGGACGCCAGTTGGCGGAATATCTGCAAAATGATGTCGCGAGCGCTCCAGAAGTCAGGAGCCGCGCCTCGCGAGGTTGCGGCAGTGACCGCGACCAGCCAGCGCCAGGCGGTAGTCTTTCTGGATGCGGCGGGCAACGAGGTGTACGCCGGGCCAAACCTCGACCTGCGGGCCGTCTTCGAGGGCGGAGCCATCGACGACGAGATGGGCTCGAGAATCTATACGACCACCGGCCACACGCCGTCGTTCTTGTTCGCCCCGGCCAAGCTGCGGTGGTTCCGTAATCATCGACCCGATGTCTACGGCAAAATCGCGACCGTTCTGACCCTTGCCGATTGGCTCGTCTTCAAGCTATCGGGCGTGATGGCAAGCGAGGCCACGCTGGCCGGGGACGCGGGGCTTCTGGACATCGCGCACCGGCGGTGGGCAACCGGGTTGCTGGGCGATCTCGGTTCGGTCGGCGTCGGCCATTTGCCACTGGCGCAGGCGGGAAGCGCCGTGGGAACGGTGACAGCGAAAGCGTCCCGAGCGACCGGGATTCCGCACGACACCTTGGTAGCAACGAGCGGCGCCGACACCCAATGCGGCCTCTTGGGCTTGGGCGTTTACGACGAGCTTGAGGCGGGGGTGGTGGCCGGTTGGAGCGTCACGATGCAAGCGGTCACGGGACAACCCATCCTGTCCCCGGACCGGCGAACATGGGCGGGTTGCTTCCTGACTCCAGACAAATGGGTGCTCGAAAGCACGGCGGGCGACGCCGGCAACTCGTACCGGTGGCTCGCCGAGACGGTCTGGGACGGACTCCCAGGCGCGTTCAATGAGATGGAAGCGCAGGCAGCAGCGGCGCCCATCGGGTCTGAAGGGGTGGTCGCGCTTCTGGGGCCATCTCGAATGGACATGGCGGACCTCGGCCTCAGGACCGGCGGGATTCTGTTCCCTGTTCCTCTGACCTTTAGCGAACCTAGAAAAGGCCACCTGGCGCGAGCGGCACTCGAAGCGATAGCCTATGCCGTGCGAGCGAATCTCGAGCAAGCCGAAAAGGCGATAGGTCGGCAGATGTCCAGGATCGCCGTCGGGGCAGGCATGACCCGGACCCGAACGTGGCTCGATATTCTCAAAGATGTCGTTGGGCGACCTATCCGCATCGCCTCGACTCCGGAGGCAAGTGCGAAGGGGGCCTACCTGTGCGCGCTCACGGCGATCGGAGAGTTCGGGTCTCTCGATGAAGCGGCGGCGAGCATCGAGAACGCTGCGAGGGTGCTGGAGCCTGTCGCCCGGACAGCCAGAGAGTACGAGGACCATTACGAAAGGTGGCTTACACTCGACAAGGAGACGCGGCGTCTGCCGATTTAAGGCGCATGGACGATCATGACCTCACGATGGGAAGCTGAAAAACGTAACATCGTCGAGACGGCACGAAGCGTCGCAAAGCTGGGCCTGACGGTGGGCTCCAACGGCAACGTCAGTGTCAGGCTCGCGAACGAAGGCTCCGGAGATCTACTGGCCATCACGAGGTCAGGCGCTCGATCTGGCGACCTTGGACCCAACGACGTTGCGGTCGTCGACTTCGACGTCGAGTCCGTCGAGCCGGGCCCGACGCCATCTTCCGAGGCTCTGCTGCACGTGGCCATCTACCGTGCGCGTCCCGACGTCGGCGCAGTCATACACACCCACCCGGTCTTCGCCACGGTGGCCGCTGTCGCCGGCCACGAGATTCCGTCGGTCGTCGACGAGGTTGCCGTCGTCGTGGGAGGCGCGATAAGAGTGGCCGAATACGCCTTCCCATCGACCCAGGAGTTGGCCGACAATGTGTGCGAAGCGCTCGGCGACAGGACCGCGGCGCTCATCAGGAGCCACGGCGCAGTCGGCGTGGGCCACGACCTGACCGAGGCGCTGGACGTATGCCAGCTCACGGAGCGTGCCGCGACGATATTCGTGTATGCCTCGTTGCTCGGCAAAGTCCCGCCTCTGCCCGCCGACGTCCTGAAAGCCGAAGAGTCGATTTACAAGATGCGCCGACAGGCCAACCGCGGCATCAGATGAGACCAGGGTATTAAGATGAGTCAGGACAACTGGCCCTCGGGACCCACCGAAACGACGGACCTTGTCGTCGTCTCCGGCGGCGTTCGGCTGGCAGTGCGGGACTTCGGGGGTGACGGCCGAGCGCTGGTCTTCGTTCATGGCGGGCCGGGCCCAAACCTCGCATCGTGGGACAGCTTTGCCGCTCGTATGGCCGGTCCCTTCAGGGCCATCGCCTACGACCTGCGGGGCCACGGCCAGTCGGACGACGCCGAGGACTATTCTTACGATGCCCTCGCCGGAGATATCGAGGTCATCGTCCAGGCCTTGCACCTTAACGAGCCTATCGTCGTCGGCCATTCGTGGTGGTGACTTGATCGCATTGAAATATGCGGCCCTCTATTCAAGCTGCGCCGACGTCGTCTGCCTGGACGGCTTTTCCATCGGGAAGCAGAAAAAGATGTCCGAGGATGACCTTGTCCGGCTCGAAGAGCAGCTAAGAACACACCCGGTCCTTTCCCGCGCGGTCGAGTTCGTTGGCACGCCTGACGAGCTCGAAAGCTTGCTCGACTGGGTCCAGACAAAGGCCACCGACAACCCTAATGAGCGATCGGAAGTCGGGCTGAGTCGGGGTTTCGTGGAAGGGAGCGACGGGCTTCTACGCTTTCACCACTCGATCGATCAGTTCATGGCAATGAGCCGGGCGGTCGAAGACCAGGAGCTACCCAGCCTAGACACCTATGACGCGGTCCGCTGCCCTGTCCTGCTGGTTGCTGCCGAGAAGGGCATTTACAAACGGGACGAAGTTGAGAATGTACTGCGCCTCTACCCCATACTCCAGGTTGAGTGGTTCGACTGCGGCCACGGTATCCAGGCCGAACGGCCGGACGAATTGGCTAAACTCATCTTCGATTTCGCCGAGCGACTCGACCCACCAACCTGAAAGACGGATGGAGTAGTATGAAATTCCGAACCATGGAGGATTCTGTCTGATGGTATCAGTGCCGGGATTCCTGCTACGAAGACTCTACGTGAAAGAGAGCCTCAAGAACGGGGCCGTCGGCTACGAGTTCCAGCTCAAGAACGGGCTGGGCTCGGGCTACGCCAGGCGGATGCTGCCCATCGTGGTCGACGGCGACGAAGTCGCACAGGGCCGGACGTTCTTCGTCCTCGACGGGCAGGAGACCGCGTTCGATTCCGTCTCCGAAGCGAACCCTTTCACCCTCCCAATGAACAGGGCGATCAACATCTGGGTCGATGGCGAAAAGCTCCTGCCCGGACCGCACAAGATCGAGATGGGCTTCGAGGTCCCGGGCCTGGGCACGATGAAGTTCGACTTCACCGATACCGTGGCTGATGAGTGACCACCCCCAACGCATCGCCGTTACGGGCGCGTCGGGCTACATCGGCGGAAAGCTGGTCCGGCGTCTCGAACGAGAGCACCGGATAGAGCGCATCCTGGCCGTCGATGTCCGGCCTCTCCCCTACGCCCACAGCGACAAGGTCGTCTTCCTCGAACAGAACGTCGCTACTCCCTCGACCGAGGCGTTCCGGTCGAATGGAATCGAGGTCGTGGTGCACCTGGCGTTCATCCTCAAGCCAAGCCGCGACCGTGCGGCCGTGCGATACGCCAACGTGGTCGGCACCGAAAGCGTGCTCGTCGGATGTGCCGAAGCGGAGGTGGGGCGGATGGTCTACCTCAGCAGCACCAGCGTCTATGGAGCCCACGCCGACAATCCTGTGATGCTTTCCGAGGACGACCAGCCCCGGCCGATCCAGAGGTTCGAGTACAGCCAGGACAAGCTCGCTGCCGAGTCGCTAATCAAAGTATTCACCCAGCTCAAAGAGGGCTTCCAGTCCACGATTCTTCGGGCCTGTCCTGTCGTGGGTCCGGGCGCGGACAATTTCATTGCGCGGGCGTTCTTGAAGCGGTTTCTCGTGGCCGTCAGAGGCACCGATCCACCAATGCAGCTACTGCACGAGGACGACGTC
>CAUZJF010000218.1:0-4573 GCA_963579975.1 Dehalococcoidia bacterium | reverse complement strand
GAGACCACGATCTTTCCACGCACTCCGACCGGGAACTCAGGGACGCACTTCAGGAGCTTAAAGGCTCGCTGGATCAAAGCGACTACACTGATCTACTGCCTGCCGTGTTCGCCGTGGTCGCTGAGACGATAGGCAGGCGGCTGGGGGTTTGGAGGCTCTTCGATAGCTCTTACCACCTGAAACGAATGGGTCGGTACAGCGAGATGGCTGACCGCATAGGCCAGTCCGCTCCCTACAAAACACACCTTCCCTACTACACCGACGAGGGCTTTCTCGAAAGCGAGGGTTTCGCCCGCAGCCTGCAGCCCCTCCTGGAGGAGTTCCGACTCGACCCCGAAAGTCGCACAATAGTCTCAGCGATGGTCTACGTGGCCGAGAAGCGCAAGGCCGCATACCTTTCTGACATCGGGTTGCCGGCCGAATTCTACCTTGCGGTGAAATCGAAGGATGCGGACGCCGAGCTTGCGTTCGAGCCGACCGACGAGCAGATTCTCGGTGGCTCACTGCTTTTCGAAGGGAAAGTAGTCGAAATGCAAGCAGGCGAGGGTAAAACAGTCGCAGCCGCCTTTCCGGCTGTGCTTCACGCCCTGCTGGGGCGGTTCGTGCACATCATTACGGCCAACGACTATCTCGCGTTGCGGGACACCGAGTTGCTGGCCCCGGTCTACGAGTCGCTCGGGCTGAGCGTGAACGTCATCCTGAGCCACATGAGCGAGCCCGAACGGCGTCATTCCTATCGGGCGAACGTCGTCTACGGAACACTGAAAGAGTTCGGTTTTGACTTTCTGAGAGACAACCTGAAGTATGCCAGGGACGAAGTGGTGCAGGGACCACCGGATGTTGCCATCGTCGACGAGATCGACCATGCTCTGATCGACGAGGCGGGGACCCCTCTTATTATTTCCGGCGCCCCAACCGGCGTTCCTCGGTCGATTTACAAGGTCAGGAACGCGGTTGAGAGACTTGTCGCCGGACAGAGAGAAGTCGTCTCGAAGCTAGTCGACGCGGCCCGAGACCGGCCACAGGACCGTCGAAGTCGGATGGCGCCGGTGGCCTCGCTCTACCTGGCAGACCCCGAGAACGCGTTCCTTCGGGAGACCTTCGCTGCCGATCCCAGGCTTGCGCGCCGGGTCGAGGCGCTCACCTGGTCGGCTCCGTCCGAAGACTCCGAAGACCCGCTGGCCAAGGGTCTCTACTACACCGTCGACGCCAACGCCAGTCTCGTCACCCTCACGGACGAGGGCCGGCGTTTCGTGGAACGCGAGCTGGGACCTGTATTCGACACCAACGACCTCGAACTCCGAATCGACCAGAGATTCAGCGACCCAACATCTACGTTAGCCCAACGTCGGAGGGAGGACGTAAAGCTCCGGAGGCAGCTCGCCAGGGCCCAGAACCAGATGAGCCAGGTGTACCAGACTCTTCGGGCGTTCGTCCTTCTCAAGCAAGACAAAGACTATGTCGTGACCGGTGGTCGCGTCGTATCGATCGATGAATCCAACGGCAGGATGCGCCCCGACAGCCGATACCAATACGGGCTTCAGGCCGCGATCGAAGCGAAGGAGCGAGTTGCCGTCCAGCCCTCTACCCGACCTCTCGCCGAGATTTCGGTTCAGGGGTACCTGCGGCAGTATCGGCTTGTCTCCGGCATGACCGGCACGGCGATCGCCTCCAAGGACGAGTTCCTGCACGCCTACGGCCTGCAGGTCGTAGGCGTGCCTCCAAGCCAGCCGTCGAGGAGGGTCGATCTTCCGGCGAGGGTATACACGACCCACACCGCGAAACTGGCGGCGGTCGTCGAGGACGTGCGGTCCCGGAACAAGGTCGGTCGGCCGGTGCTGGTCGGAACTCTGACTGTCGAGCAGTCCAAAGAAATCAGCCGCCTACTCCGAGCCCAGGGCATCGAGCACCGAGTTCTCAACGCCGTGAACAGCGATGAGGAGGCTCAGGTCGTGAGATCCGCGGGTAGCTTTGGCGCCGTCACCGTCGCCACCAACATGGCCGGACGAGGAACGGACATACCGCTAGAATCGGACCTCGACCGCCGCATAACCGACCATTACGTTGATCTCGTGAACACGCTCTTGCGTAGTGAAGCTCGTAGCGTGGACCTCGACTGCGCATCTACCGAGCTGGCCGAGGTGATCGAATCGGCGTTGAAGCCACTTCCGACCACCCGGCTGTCCCTGGGCGGCGGTCGCGTTTCGGTGTTGGTCGATGGTGGCCCGGGAGAACGTGTCATTCAACTCGAATTTGGCCTTGGCCTGCAAGTAATCGGAACAGAAATGAACCACTCGAAACGGGTCGACGATCAGCTGCGCGGCCGAAGCGGTCGCCAGGGCGAATTCGGGTCCTCTATCTTTTTCCTGTCGCTGGAGGACCGGCCCTTCGTGCGACGGGCAGGCTCGTCACTCGCAATTCCGCCACGAGTCGCGAGCGACCATCGGCACACTGGTCCTGGCAAGGCGGCTGATAGCGACCGTCGCCTGGGCCGCATCCAGGCCCTGAGCGAACGCGACGACGAGACTGCACGGGACGCATCGCGCGAGTTCAGCCGGATCACGGAGCGTCTGAGCCTGGCCTATTACGAGACTCGACGGTCGGTGACCGACTCCCGGATATTCCACGACCGGTGCGTCGAGTACATGAGGGACCGGGCCCGACGACTTGTCGTCGCACACTTCCCGCCGCCGTTCGTCGTGGACTACCCGGGGCAGTTCGACGCGATGGCCGATGAACTGAGGCTCGACTACGGAGTCGACTGCCGCAACGCCTGGGGGCTAGGCGCAGACGGGCTGAAATCGGAAATCGAGCGACTGATGGTAACCAGGTTGGATCGGGCACGCGCGGCTCTTGCCGACGACGCTCGCTTCGAGGCCATCGAAAAGCTCCTCTTCCTTCAGACGAGCGACGAACTCTGGTCCGACCACCTGACCCTCCTCCACGAACAGCTTCTCAGCATACGTTTGTGCTCCTACAGCATCAGGTCCGCCGTGGTTGAATACGTGGTCCGGAGCATCGAGTCGGAGCAACGGCTCCGGGAACAGGTCATCGATACGTTCCTACCACAGCTGTTCTTGACCGTCGAAGCCGCGGAGACACCAGGGGCAACCGGACCGATCGCCGTTCTGCAGCTGAAGACGATTCTGGCGTGAGATACGCTGCGGGCGCCTTTGCTCGCGATCTTCGAAGGAGGTAGGGGAAATGACAATCAGACTAAGCAGGGTAGGAATGCGGGCGCTGGCCGGCGCGGCCGTCGTGACCGTACCCACCGCGGCCGCGTGCGGTTCCGGAGGACCCAGCTACGAGCAGTGGGCCGAGACCGACGGCGCGGCGGGGCGGATCGACCTCGATTCCGTCCAGGACGCCTTCAAGAGCGCCAAAAGCACGACGGACTTCGAGAAACGGGTCAACGAGATATACGAAGGCGACAGCCTGGTGCTTATCCGCGCGAAGCAGGAGTCCAACGGCCTCGTGCTCGAAGGGTGGGAGGATCTCGATAACAACAACGTTATCGACGACGCCTCAGACGATCAGCTCTTCGGGATATCCGAGAGGAACAACGAGCACGAACTCAGGGGCCACGGAGCCAATTCATACTACCGCAGCGGTTTCGGGGCAGGCGACTTTCTTTTCACCTATATGATGATCTCCGCGATCAGCCCGCGCGGATACTACTACTCGACACCGTCGACTTATGCTCGGACCACCATGACGAGCCAGCGCAACACCTATCGAAGCTCGTCTGCCTACCGGAACCAGGTCCGCACTAACTCCTCTTACTTCAACCGTCAGAAGGGGATCGCCGGTTCCCGGTACAACGACGCAGGTCGCAATCTCAGCCCAGGGCGGCAGCGGTACCAGACCGCCCAGAAGTCGAGTGGTTCGTTCAAGACGAGCCGCACCGGTGTCCGGAGCAGTTGGGGAACCACCGGGCGCAGTACGAGCGCGTCACGCAGCAGCGGCTTTCGCGGTGGTGGTGGCAGCCAACGAATCATCGGCGATCACAGGACACTCGTCTGACCCTCGGCAGGGCCGGCCGGTCCGGCAACCTGCACAAGCCATTCGATGGCCGAACAATCCCCACGCTACAGCAAACGGCTCCCTGGCGACGATCGGGCGCTCGCCCCGTTAGAACCGGAAGAAATGGACCGGGCCTTGACGGTCCGCATTACCTTGGGCGAGATGACTCTGGACGACGCCTTCTCTATGCGATTGCCAGCCTCCTTCCGCGAGCTCAGCCTGGGCGATCTCATCGAGAGAGTCTTCCCGGACGATTCCTACGCTGAATCCACGGCCTCCCTCGACGTGCGGGCTAACCCGGACCTGCCGAAATTATATGAATCTCTGCTGGATACGTTCCGCACATGGAGGCGGGGCGGCTGCGACTTGAGGTTCTTCGTTAATGACGGACCCGAGATATCTGCCGCCGAACCGGTCGCTAAACACCTGGGCGTCCTTCGTCCGGCACAGACATTGCTCGACCTGGTGATCGAACAGCGTTTCACCACCCTGGACCACGCGGTCGCCCACGGCCATTGGACGAGCACGAAAGAACTGAGAGAGTGGCTCC
>CAUZJF010000217.1:0-4595 GCA_963579975.1 Dehalococcoidia bacterium | reverse complement strand
AGCGTTCGCGCCGGCGACGGTGTTTGGGTGCTCGGCGGCGGCGCGGCGTCGAGATGCCTGCCTGTAGTAGCACCCGCCGCACGGTGGACCGGGACAGAAACAGGCCCTCGAGCTCGACCAACAACTCACTCAGGTGCGTGTGGTTCGCACCATCGTACGGGCCGGCGGCAATGGCAACTACCCGCTCACGAACAGCTCCGCTGACCGCATGCGGCGGCCGGCGGCCACGATTGCCGTGGGCGATAACGCCCACCCCCTCCCGACGGTACGCCGCCAACAACCGACGGACCTGCCGCACTGACAAACCCATCAGCTCCCCCGCCTGGGCGGCTGTCAGCTCTCTACTCTCCATCCGATTCAAGACCATGACCCGCTGCTGCTCTTTCCTATTCAACGTGATTGTCTCCATGGTGACATTTTCACTGAACAGGAAAGGGACGTCACAAGCACTGACCTATCACACCCTTCAAACAGCCACTTAACAAACTAGCACGTCTATACTCTTATACTTATTGAGGGACGGACCACACCGGTCTGTCCCTTGTCTTTTGAGGTGGAACAGTCTCCCCGTCCCGAGTACCACCCCACCACATAGGAGATGGAACAGAATGGATGAAAATGGAACAAGTGAACAACGACCCCTCTCCGACAAACAGCTCGCCGCCAGTTCGTTGTAGCCCTTTGACCGAACTCAACGCAAGCTTGTCGAAGCAAGAAAGGGGGTTGTTGGAAGATCTAAATAGCCGAATTCGCTCAGACCGGCGCCGGCTCACATAGGCGCCCGGAAAGCAGACGAGCGCTACAGGCCCACGATGTTGCCTTGCGTGTCGATGTCCAGGGATCGGGGCTTGCTAGGAAGCCCGGGCATAGTCACGATCGCTCCCGAAACAGGGTAGATGAACCCGGCGCCTAAAGAAGCCCGAATGTCGGACACACGAAAGGCGAACCCCGTCGGTCTTGCTTTGAGCCTGGGGTTATCCGAAAGCGAGAGATGGGTCTTGGCTATGCAGACCGGTAGCCGGCCCCATCCGAGTTCCTCGAACATGTTGCGCCGCGTCCGAGCTTCTGCACTCCAAATCACTCGTTCCGCTCCGTATACCTTTGTGGCCAGGGCTCGCACCTTCTCTGTAATCGAAGCCTCTTCGGGGTACAGGTACGAGACCTCGCGTGGGCCGTCTCCGGCGGCCGCAACCAATGCCTCGGCCAACTCGGTACCACCTGCTCCACCTTGCTCGAAGACCTTGCTTTCTACGGCAGCCTGAGCGCCAGCATCTTCCGCCCGCCTCTTGATGACCGCGACTTCCTCTTGCGAATCGGTAGGGAACCGGTTGATCGCGACTACGACCGGTAGTTCGAAAGAGCGGATCAGGCCGACAAGGTGCTCAACGTTTGGCATGCCCTTCTCGACCGCTTCAACGTTCGGGGTGGCCAGGTCCCTCTGTCGGACGCCTCCGTGAGATTTGACCGCTCTAACAGTCGATACCAAAGCTACGGCGCTGGGTTCCAGGTCGTTGAACCGCGCTTTGATGTGCATGAATTTCTCGAACCCAAGGTCGGCCCCGAAGCCCGCTTCTGTCACGACGTAGTCCGAATACCCGAGGGCCAGCCTGTCGGCCACGACGGAGTTGCAGCCGTGAGCGATGTTCCCGAAGGGTCCCGTGTGTACCAGGACCGGCTGACCCTCCAGTGTCTGCACCAGGTTCGGCTGAATCGCGTACCGCAACAATGACATCATCGACCCCACGGCCTCGACGTCACTGGCGGTGACCGGGCTGCCGTTGTCCGTGAAACCTACGACGATTCTACCGAGGCGTTGCCTCAGATCATCGAGGCCCGATGAGAGTGCGAGGGTGGCCATGATCTCGGAAGCAGTTACGATGTCGAAGCCTGTCTCTCGTACGGGTCCGTTGTCGGGCCCTCCCAGGCCGGTCACTATGGTCCGAAGCGCTCTCTCCTCGACGTCCACGACCCTGCGCCACGTAATGCCGTCCGGCCGGAGCCCGCCTACCGCGCCGCGTTGCGCCGCGTTGTCGGTCAGGGCCGAGAGCAGATTGTGAGCCGAGGCCACGGCGTGAGCGTCGCCGGTGAAGTGCACGTTGATCTCATCTTCCGGAACGACCCGAGCGGCGCCACCACCCGTGCCTCCGCCTTTGATGCCGAAGATGGGGCCGAGCGACGGCTCGCGGAGCGTTGCCATTGCCCGATGGCCCAACCGTCCGAGCGCCTGCGTAAGTCCAACCGTGGTGGTCGTTTTGCCTTCACCGGCCCTTGTCGGGGTCATGCCGGTCATTAGGATCAGTTTGCCCTTCGGGCCTTTGGACCGGATCGCATCCAGGGCGATTTTTGCCTTGTAGTGTCCGTAGGGAATCAGGCTTGCGGGGTCAAGCCCCATGACGTCTGCTATTTCGCTAATACGCCTCATGTTGTATTGGTCCCCGGTAGATTGGTCTTTCGGCTGCTAAGCGCAATGAGCCGCAGCGGGCGAATTGTAGCATAGGGTAACGATAGGTAAACCGGGGAAATAAGAGTGGGCTAAAAAGGTAAGGGCCCGGGCTACGAGTGACGCTCACCCGCCAAAGGCGGAAGGTACTCGCAGGCGTTCAACCCGGACCCGAGATTCGACGTGATACTGTTGCGTGATACTGTTGCGTTACAATTAGGACTCAAACATGATAGCACGTGCGCGGCCACGAGCCGGCGCCTGAGTTTGGGATGTCAAACACCTTTGGCCATATGTTCCGCGTCACCACCTGGGGTGAGTCGCACGGCGACGCCGTCGGCGTGGTCGTCGACGGCTGTCCGCCCATGGTCGCGATCGAGCCTGCTGAGATTCAGGCCGACCTTGATCGCAGAAGGCCGGCCCAGAGCGACATCACTACCCAGCGAAAGGAAGACGACAAGGTCGAAATACTCTCCGGGGTCTTCAACGGCCAAACACTAGGTACGCCGATTCACCTGATTGTCTGGAATCAGGACCAGCGCTCCAAAGATTATGAGCACATGAGGACGAAGTACCGCCCCTCCCACGCCGACTACTCCTACCAGGCCAAGTACGGCATTCGCAACTGGAAAGGCGGGGGCAGGGCCAGCAACCGAGAGACGATCGGTCGCGTGGCGGCCGCAGCCATCGGTAGAAAGATACTGATGCAGGAATACGGCATCGAGATATTAGGTTACGTCAAGCAGGTTTGGAAGCTGATCGCCGAGGTCGATCCCGACAAAGTGACTCTGGACGAAATCGAGTCGAACGTCGCACGGTGCCCCGACCCCGACGTTGCCGCTCAGATGATCGAGCGAATCAAGGAAGCCCGCAAGGACGGTGATTCGCTGGGCGGCGTAGTAGAGGCCGTGGCCCGAGGCGTGCCGCCGGGCCTTGGAGCGCCCGTGTTCGACAAGATGGAGGCCGATCTGGCCAAGGGGATGCTCTCGCTACCGGCCTGCAAAGGG
Source organism: Dehalococcoidia bacterium (assembly GCA_963579975.1). Classification (GTDB taxonomy): domain Bacteria; phylum Chloroflexota; class Dehalococcoidia; order Lucifugimonadales; family CAUZJF01; genus CAUZJF01. The sequence continues at coordinate 1,148 of CAUZJF010000217.1, read as the reverse complement.
TTTGAGATCGGGTCAGGCTTCGGTGGCGTAACGATGACAGGCTCTCAGCACAACGACCCCTTCTACAACGAAGGCGGTCGCATCCGGACCCGTACCAACCGGTCCGGGGGAGTACAGGGTGGCATCACGAATGGCGAGAACATCGTGATAAGGGCCGCCTTCAAGCCCACCGCGACTATCATGAAGCCGCAGGAGACGGTGGACGTCGACGGTAATCCGACCACCATTGAGGGCAGGGGACGCCACGACCCGTGTGTCCTTCCCCGCGCGGTACCCAACGTCGAAGCGATGATGGCGCTCGTGCTTGTGGACCACGCTCTGCGCCAGCGAGGCCAGGTCGGAACGTAGGCTCTCGGTCCCGGCGTTACGCCGTAGGTTCCCGCCCATATCACTACACCACGGGAGAGTCGCAGCCATCGACGTTGATGGCTGTCCCGGTGACGTAGCTGGCGCGTTCCGAAGCCAGGAACGCTATCACGTCGCCGGCCTCAGTTGTTTCGCCAACGCGTCCTAGAGGTATGCCTGCACCTTCTCGAGCGCACCATTCCTCCAGCGTTGGTTGAGCAGCCTCGCCTGCTTCACGACGCCAGTCCCGCTCGTTCTGGGCACTCTTGATCAGACCTATGCACACGGTGTTGACCAGTATGTTTTCCGCCGCGTATTCCTTCGACATAGCTTTGGTCAGAGCAATTCCAGCAGCCCGCTCACAGACGTTGGGATAGACGCCGCCTCAGGAACCTTGCCTCCAAATGTCGTGATGTTGATGATTCGCCCGCCGCCTCGAGCCCTCATGTGGGGGACGGCAAGCCACGAGCTCCTCACCGCTGCGAACAGCTTCAGGTCCAGATCGACCTGCCACGTCTCGTCTCCGGCGGCTTCGAAAGCCATTTCCGAAGAAGCACCGGCGTTGTTAACAAGTATGTCGATATCGTCTAATTCGGCGATTATCGTCTCGAAGAGGCTCTGAATCTGTTCGATTCGCGTCACGTCGGCAGGTACGGCCAATACCTTGCCGCCGGTCGCGCGTCTGATATCGTCTGCTGCCCTGTTGAGAACATCAGCTCGCCGCGCGCAAATGACGACGTTGGCGCCCTCTTCCGACATGCTCAGTGCGGCGGCCCTGCCGATACCCTCGCTGCCGCCGGATA
>CAUZJF010000216.1:0-4630 GCA_963579975.1 Dehalococcoidia bacterium | reverse complement strand
CGGAGCATGAGGTTGCCACGGTCTCTCAGATGGCGTTTCGCGATAACTTACACCTGTCTTGTGGCCGTTTCGATCATCGTTTTAGGAGCGTACCTGGTCGGGTCCATCGGCGGCACATATTCTACCGCCCTGGAAGAACGGCTTGGACAGGAAGTCGCCCTGGTTAGTGAGGCGACCGCTCGGTACTTTGATGGGGGCGTCGATCTTGCTGGCTTGAACGCGGCCGGCGCGCGTCTCGGTGGCCTGGTCGAGTCTAGAGTCACCATAGTCGACACCGACGGGACCGTCTTGTTGGACACATGGGCGGACCCCGCATCGATCGAGAACCAGGCCACACGACCAGAGGTCCGTGGAGCGTTGGCGACTGGGCTCGGGCGGAGTACCAGGCATAGCGCAACGGATGATCAAGAGATGACGTATGCGACCGCGCTCATAACGTCAGAGGGCGCCGCCGTTGCCGTAGCTCGCGTAGCGCTGCCCACTTCACAGCTGCGCTCCAACGTGAACCGGATCATCGCGTCGTTAGCTCTGAGTGCCATGATGATGGCGCTGCTGTCCCTGGTCGTTGCCTTCTGGCTGGCCGGCCGTACAACTCGCTCGGTCCGATCTGTGACTCAAGGTGCGCGCAGAGCAACGGAGGGAGATCTGGATTACCGAGTTGAGGCCTTTGCCGGAGATGAGACGGCGGAGCTGGCACAGGCGTTCAACACGATGGCTTCTACACTTCGAGAGTTGATCGAAGACCTATCGAGTGGAATGGATAGGCTGTCTGTGATACTTGAGACCATGGCCGACGGGGTGATCGTCATCAACCCCGACGGACAGACGGTGTTGATGAACCAGGCCGCGGAGGCCGTGCTCGGTGTTGGAGCGAACCAGGCCGTGGGTCGCCAGCTCGCCGAAGCCGTTCGTGACCACGAGCTCATTGAGCTTGCTTCGAGAGCGCTGGCGACAAGGACTTTGCAACAGTCTGAGCTTGATCTTCAACGACAGCGCCGTTTTGTCAGTGCGATAGCGACGCCATTGGACGAGATTGGTGGGGGAGGTGCGCTGCTCACTCTACATGACCTCACGGAGATACGCCGACTCGACACGACCCGCCGAGAATTCGTCAGCAACGTCTCCCACGAGCTGCGCAGCCCGCTGGCGTCCGTCAAGGCCCTGACTGAAACGCTCCTGGACGGTGCCCTGGAAGAGCCCAAGACCGGGCGCGAGTTCGTCGAGCGTATCAATACAGAAGCTGATCGCATGACCTCTCTGGTGAACGACCTGTTGGAGCTTTCGCGCCTGGAAAGTGGACACGCCAAGCTTCACCTTAGCCCGGTCGAATTGCGGCGCGTGGTTGATGAGGCTGTGGTCAGGACTGAGCGAGAAGTCGACGCACGAAACATCCGAATCGAAATCAAGTTCCCCCCAGACCTCCCCCTGGTTGTCGGTGAAGCGGATAAGCTCGGCCAGGTAATGTCTAACTTGCTGGAGAACTCACTCAGGGCGACCCCTGACGGGGGCGCCGTTACAGTCAGCGGGGACTCCAAAGATAGGTTCGTTGAACTATGTGTGACCGATACAGGCACCGGCATCCCTGTCGAGCATCTGCCCCACATTTTCGAGAGGTTCTACAAGGTCGATAGGGCCCGACGAGACGGAGGCACCGGCCTTGGCCTCGCGATCGTCAAGCACATCGTCCAGGCCCACGGTGGCGACGTCGCCGTCGTCAGCGTGGAAGGCGCGGGCAGCACTTTCTCCGTTACGTTGCCCAGGGCTTCATAGTCTCTCGGCTGCCGGCCGTGGAACGAAGTGGTCGAACGAATGAATCCGACGTTGGGAAGACCGGCGGGTGAAGGGGGTCTTGTTGGCGACGTCGAACGCGGAGTCAGATATAAGGCCGATTCAGCTAGGAGGAGCGAAATGGCGCGGGAAGACTTCGACCGAGACCTGAGGCAGCTGCAAGACGACCTACTCACGATGGGAAGCATGGTGGAGAAGGCGATAGCGCGGGCGTTAGACGCCCTCAGGCGTCGGGACCTTGAGTCAGCCCGTGAGGTGGTTTCACATGACGATTATATAGACCAGCGCCGATACGAGATCGAGGAGAGGGCCATCAACTTGATTGCGACCCAGCAACCCATGGCCGGAGACCTGCGGACCCTGGTGGCCATCCTGCACATAGCTGTTGAGCTTGAGCGAATGGGTGATTACGCTGAGGGTATCGCGAAAATAGGCATAGCAATGGGCGACGAGGCTCCTCTGAAGCCGCTGGTCGACATACCCCGTATGGCCGAAAAGGCTGCCGATATGGTACGTCGGAGCCTGGACGCGTTGGTGAACAGAGACGTGGTCACGGCAACTCAGGTGGGCAAAGACGACGACGAGGTCGATGCTTTGTACGAGCAGGTGTACCGGGATCTGTTGACCTGTATGCTACAGGACCCGAAGACGATCCAACGTGCGACCTACCTGCTGTGGGTGGCTCACGACCTGGAGCGAATAGCCGACCGCGCGACCAACATCGGCGAACGAGTCATCTACCTGGTGACCGGCAAGCTGATCGAGATCAATGAAACAAAACACTAGAGCCAAGCTGGCTAGCAACGCGTGGAGCTCCCCTGGTGCATGATCCTGTGTCCAACGACCAAATCCCAGCAATACGGAGGGGCGACGTGTCGGCACCGCCAGCTTGGGCCCTACTGCAGCGCCGGCTGATGGACGTGATGGAAGAGGGTGCAGTGGCGTTGATGGACAAATACACCGAACGAGGAGGCGCCCAGTACTACGCGGACTGCGTCGACGACCTGTACGAAATGTTCTACGACTGGGGCTTGTTTTATGCGATGGGCGCGGGCGAGGTCGTACTTGACAAGGCCCTCGACGGCTGGAACGCGGTCACTCGATGTAACGACGACGGTATCGTTCATCGCGCCAAGCACGGCGAGTTCCGCCACGGCGCCGTCCGCAAGTACACCCCGCAGCTTCATCGAGAGTTCTTCAACAAGGCCACGATGTCCGGAGCAGGTTCATCCGAATGGCACCACATAGGGGAGGCCTGCGTATCCTTCTACCACTTTGGACTGGCAGACCCGACTATTTCTGAGAACGTGCGCAGGGCCCGGGCTTTCGCGGCTATGTTCATGGGCGAAGACCCGCTCGCGCCCAATTTCGACACTGAACATGGGATCTTTCGGTCACCGATCCAGACGAGCGAGGGGCCTTACGTCGATGGGAATATCGACAAGGCTGTCTGGTGGCTTCAGGGTGTCCAGAACGACAAGCCGCTGGGCCCGATGACTGCCACGGGCAAGCGAGCGACCCTCTATCCCGTAGCCGAGTACCTTGAAGAGGACTGGTTCGCCGACCCCGTGCTCAGCGAAAAGGTCGTGCGCCTGTTTGAGAGAATTGTCTTGCGTGGTGACACGCCCCAGAGTCTGGCGGCAGCCGCGTTGATCACCAACGCCTACATGTACACCGGCGACGAGAAGTACCGCAAGTGGGTGCTCGACTATGCGGAGCTGTGGCTCGGCAAGATTCGCGAGAACGGCGGCGTCGTCCCTGACAATATAGGTCCGACGGGCAAAATCGGCGAGCATCGGGAGGGTCAGTGGTGGGGAGGTTTATACGGCTGGAGTGCGAGAGGCTATTCCAACATCTTCAACTCATTGACCGTAGGCGCCGAATGCGCCCTGCTCCTCTCGGGAGACTATGGGTATCTGGAACTGCTGAGGTCTCAGGTCCAGATGCTGATGGAAAAGGCTGTCATTGAGGAAGGTCGCCTGGTCACGCCAGCGAAATACGGGCCCGACGGCTGGTTTGAGAACCGACCGTTCCCGGCGGAATACGCCGCCCATCTCTTCCATGCCTCGATGGACCCACAGGACCACGCTCTAATGGCCCGCATTGCGCAGGCGTCGGAACCGGACTCGGCCATCGCCAACCGAGGATTGGATGAGTGGGACAGGCTCCAGTTCTACGCAGGGAAAGACGCTGACTGGCCCGGGAAGGCGCTTTCGGCCGACCTGAATTCGGCATTGGAGACGTTGGACTGGATTCGACGAGACGATCGAGACGTCGAGACGATGATCGCAGATAATCTGCACCCAGGCAATCCTGTCTTGATGCGAGCCATGACACGTGTAGGCCTCGGAGCCCCGTCGAACATCTACAACGGTGGTCTGGTCCAGGCTGTCGTTCGCTACTTCGATCAGGACCGGGCTCGACCGGGCCTGCCGGAGCACGTCGCGGCGCTGGTCGACAGTGTCGAATCCGACAGGATCGGTCTCCAACTGGTGAATACAAGCCCGACGGAAACGCGGACCGTTTTGGTCCAGGCCGGCGCCTTTGGACAGCACAGCTTCGGAAGGGTCCGGTACGAGGAGGGCGACATCCTCCAAGAGATGGCGGTAGATGGGAAGTACTTCTCCGTCGAGCTACGACCGGCAACATCGATTCGACTGGACATTGGCCTGCGTCGCTTCGTCAATCGGCCCACCTATGCGTTCCCCTGGCATCAGGATGGGATTCCAGTACCGTTTCAGTAGGACAATCGCTTGCCGGACTGAAAAGCGATTGTCGTCACGAAGGAACGGGCCATCGAGAGGTTAGAAAACCCGTGTATGACATAGCACAGGCCGAAGGA
>CAUZJF010000215.1:0-4643 GCA_963579975.1 Dehalococcoidia bacterium | reverse complement strand
CCTCGTCGGGGATGAAGTTTTCGTAGACGCCCCATGGAGCCGGGGAATTGAAGTCAGAGTAGTGCCAGCCCGACGTCGCAGGAACAGAGTTGTACTCCGCGTGCTCTTGGTCTCGAGGGATGTGCTCCCCGTCCTGATCCGGGTATCTTGTCCCTACGCCGCCTTCACCGCCCGAGCTGCCGATACTAATCGGCAGACCAGTCGCGAATAACGCGAAGATGAAGAACAGCGCGATCGTGATCACGCCTGCAAATGACATTCAGCTAACTTCTGCTCGACGGGCACTCATACTCGTTATGAGCTCGCCGCGTTGGGTTCGTAAGGATGCCTGTTCTGAGTTGGATTCCTTAACCTCCGCTGCGTCCCCCACCGTCCAATCCGGCATGTCTAGCAAGCAAAAGTCGTATGAGCAGTGAAGCATGAGTCTCTTCTCTGTCGCTACCCCGACAACCACAGGGTTATCAAGCACTCCGCGAGCTACAAAGCAAAACGTGCCAAGGAATTGCTTCCTAGCGTCGCGCGGCACATTCTCATCTGTGAACAGAAAACAGTAGGTTACGCCGTCGTTCGACAGCACTCGCCTGCTTCAGTTCCGGAGCGCGGGCTCCTGTTTGCCGCGCCGCTCGATGGCCTCGACTCGGTTCAGCAGCGGCGGGTGTGAGTAGTTCAAGAACACGAAGAACGGGTGCGGGTCGAGATTCGACAGGTTTTCCGCGGAGAGCTTCTTGAGTGATTCGACCAGGCTTGCCGGCTCCTCGTACGTCTCCGCCGACCAGCGATCGGCTTCGTACTCGTGCTTGCGAGAGACAACGTTCAGAACGACCGAGAGCACGACGTTGACCGGCGTGTAGAGCAGGGCGAAAAAAAGGAGCCCGGAGTAGGTCGACTGCTCGTCCATGAAGAAAGCGTCGTAGAGCCCCGTGCTTCCAAGCACGATCGATAGCAGGAAAAAAACGGCCCCGGTATTGGCGACGCGAACAACGATACCCTGCAGGATGTGCTTCTTCTTGTAGTGCCCGATCTCGTGGGCCAGGACCGCCACCAGCTCGGACACAGTGTGCTTCTCGATCAGGGTGTCGAAGAGAGCGATCCGCTTGTTGCGCCCGAATCCGGTAAAGAAAGCGTTAGCCTTGCTGGAGCGCTTTGACCCGTCGATTACGAATATGTTGTTGACCTTGAAGTCGACGCCCCGCGCGTACTCCATGATCGCGTCACGAAGCTGTCCGGTTTCGAGCGGGGTGAACTTGTTGAAGAGTGGCATGATCCAGGTCGGCGCCACGAACTCCAGGGCCAGCATGAATAACGTCACGGCGGCCCAGCAATAGAGCCAGGCCAGGGCCCCCGCATACTCGAAGAAGGCGAGGATGCCCGCCAGCACCGGTACGCCCAGCACCGCGGCCAGCGCCAGCCCTTTGAGAAGATCGGCAACAAAGGTGCGAGGCGTCGTCTTGTTGAACCCGAACCGCTCCTCGATGACGAATGTCGAGTAGATGCTGAACGGCAGCGAGACCACAGAGTACGCGAGCACCAGGATGCCGATGTACAGCACGCCCGTCACGACGATCGGAAAGTCCCAGCCGCGCATGACCTCGTCGAGGAAGTTGAAGCCGCCTAGGAACCAGAATCCAAGCAGGAGCACGAGCGAGAAAATGCCCGTTACGAATCCAAAGCGCGTGGTCGCCCTCGTGTACTCCTGGGATTTCCGGTACTCGTCTGCCTTGTAGACGTCCTGAAGGGCCGCGGGCATCTCCGGCTTCATCGCCCGCAGGTTCAAGGCGTTTGCAACTACGTCGAGAGCGTACTCGAACAGAACGGCGACCAGAATGATGACGAAATACGCGTTCATATCATCTTGTTCAGAGCACCCCGACGAAAGAGAGCGCTACCGCCACCGGACGCCGTAACGGGAAATTAGACAAAACAGTACGGATGGTCAAATACCTCTTCGCCGCAGAGCCGCCAGCAGCGCGGACGCACTCTCGAGTCGCTGAAAACGGCGCATTGGTCGCGCCGCGCCGCTGGAGCGTTCGTGTTCCTTACTCGCTTTCGCCGAACCGGCGGAGCTCGTCGAGGACCTCTTTGGGAACGTCCTTCGGGACCTCGCCCGCGTCCATCTTCGCCTTCTGGACCGCAACCCGGATCTCCTCGACGACCTCGGGATTGGCCAAGGTCGTAACGTCGCCAACGTCGATGAAATTGGAGATAGAAGCAATCACCCGTCGCATGATCTTGCCGGACCGGGTTTTCGGCAGGTCGTTGGTTACCCAAACGTGCGCCGGCCTGGCGATCGGGCCGATAATCTTGGCGGTGGCCTGTTTCACGCGCTCCTCGACCTCATGGCTCGCTTCGTACCCGGGTTTGAGAGAAACGAATACCTCGGGTACCCGGCCCTTTAGCTCGTCGTACGCCGGCACCGCCGCGGCCTCGCCCACCTCCTCGACGGTAAGGGCAGCCGACTCCAGCTCTTTGGTGCCCAACCGGTGGCCTGCGACGTTGATCACGTCGTCCACCCTGCCGACTATTCGGAAGTAGCCGTCAGCCGCCTGCATTGCGCCGTCGCCCGTGAAATAGGGCCAGTCGTGCCAGTCCTTGCTGTTCGGGTCCCTGTTGTATTTCTGGAAGTACGTGGCGACGAACCGGTCCGGATCGCCCCAGATCGTCTGCATGAAGCCGGGCCACGGGTTCCTGATGCAGATGTTGCCGCCCCTGCCGCTCCCTGCCTCGATTTCGTTGCCGTCCTCGTCGTAGATCACGCCATAGATGCCCAGCGCGCCCGGACCGCAGCTCCCCGGCTTCATGTCCTGGAGACCAGGCAGCGTCGTGCCGAGGAACCCACCGGTCTCGGTCTGCCACCAGGTATCGACGACGGCGGCCTTCCCCTTGCCGACTACGTCGTAGTACCACCGCCAGACCTCAGGTTCGATTGGCTCGCCCACCGTCGTCATATGCTTGAAATTGTAGTCGTATTTGGCGGGCTCGTCCGGCCCGGATTTCCTCATCATTCGGATCGTGGTCGGCGCCGTGTGGAATATATTCACTCCGAGTCGTTCGGCTATCCTCCACGGCCTGCCTGGGTCCGGGAAGGTGGGCACGCCTTCGTACATCACACTCGTCGCGGCGACCGACAGCGGACCGTAGACGATGTACGAGTGGCCTGTGATCCAACCGATGTCGGCAAAACACCAGTAGACGTCTTCTGGATGGATGTCCTGGTAGTATTTCGAGGTCCCTGTGACGTACGAAAGGTAACCGCCGGTGCTATGCTGGCAGCCCTTCGGCTGCGCGGTCGTGCCGCTGGTGTACATCAGGAAGAGCGGTGCCTCGGCGGGCATCGAGACGGGGTCTACTCTCTTTCCTCGATAGTCAGTCAGCAGCTCGTCGACGAAATGGTCGCGGCCCTCGACCATCGGCGTCTTGGCGGAATACTTGCCGGGATAGCGGCGCCAGACCAGTACCTTGTCGACTTTGGCGCCGCTTTTCTCGGCTTGTTCGACGGCTTCGTCGGCCTTGACCTTGTGGTCCAGCAGCTGACCGTTCCTCCAGTATGAGGACCTCGCTACCTGAATCGACGATTCGGTCCCCGCACGCGGTCCCGCTGAAGCCACCGAAAACCTGAGAGTGAACAACTCCGAGCCGAGCGCAGGCCAGCATCGTTACGGGAAGCTCGGGGACCATGGGCATATGCAGGGTGACACGGTCACCCGCTTTGACTCCCGCGTAATCTCTGAGGAGTGCCGCGAACTCGTTTACCTTCACCCAGAGATCGCGATAGGTCAGCACCTGGTCGGGCTCATCTTCGACCTCGGAGACCCAGATGAACGCAGCCTTGTTCCCGTACTGCTCGAGGTGCCTGTCGACGCAGTTGTAGCTTGCGTTCAGCTTCCCCCCGACCCACCACTTCCAGAAAGGCGGGTTTGAGGTATCAACCGTCGTGTGCCACTTCTCGTCCCAGCTGAGCAAGTCGGCGTACTCCGTGAAGTTCTCCGGGAAGTTGCCCTCAGAGAACCGGTCGAATACCGCCGGATCGGCCATGTTCGCCTGAGCGACGAACTCAGCACTGGGACTTATGGACTCCTCTTCCTTCCAATGAGTGGCGATCTGAGATTCGTTGACTTCGTTGATCTGGGTCATTGTTGGTCTCCTCGTGTTAAGTCGCAGGAAATCAGTAGACCTAACCCACGTCAGTTCGGTGTGGACCGGGTTGCCGCCGTCGCGCTTCGAAGTATATATCACAGGGACTGTCAACCCAACACGCACGCACGAACGTTGTTGTCCGGCGCGACTGAGATCAAGGCGGTCGAGAGAACTAAAGAGGCCCCGCCGTTCGTGGCGGGGCCTCTTTAGTTCTCTCGCTGGCGAATCGCTCCTATTGGACCTGGATGGTCAATCCCTCGCCGGCGGTAAGCCGTTCCCGTTCTAGCCGCTCTAGTACCGTCGGAGGGACTAGATGCTTGAAGGGAATACGGGCCTCCGGAGCTCTGCGAAATGGCTGCGGCTGTCCGTCACGGCGAGGGGCGGGTCTCGGCGCGCTAAATGGAACTGGCAGGTGATAGCTGTCGGCCTGAGGCACGAAAGGCATTTGCCCCTGTGCCACGATCTTCACGGCGCCATCGACGTCTACGACCCAGGTCCTGTCGGTGTCG
>CAUZJF010000214.1:0-4657 GCA_963579975.1 Dehalococcoidia bacterium | reverse complement strand
TGTAACACGGGAAGGTAACAAGCTGTGTAACACGGGAAAGTGACAAGAACTACCATTCGGTGTCAACGCCGGTCGGTGTCAACGCCGGCTGAAAATGTGACAAACGTGGCGGGTGAAAATGTTACACCCGACGGAGGTGACGAGCCTGTCAGTTCGTCGTTTTCTCCTTTGTTCTTTTAGCCTTGGGCCGTTGGAGTCCAGAGCTCGGCTCCGCAGGAGCAGCGTGGAGGGTTTTGGAGAGCTCGGTGTGATGACGCATCCGGTAGCTGTTGCCGCGGATGTTGACGATGTGGCAGTGGTGCAGGAGTCGGTCGATGAGTGCGGCAGCCATGACCTCGTCGCCGAAGATGTGGCCCCACTCCTCGAAGCCTTTGTTGGACGTGAGCACGGTCGATGCACGCTCGTAGCGTCGGTTGATGAGCTGGAAGAAGAGCATGGCGCCCGTCTGAGAGACGGGCAGATAGCCGATCTCGTCGACGACGAGGAGCGATGGATAGGTCAGCGTCTTGAGGCGGTGCGTGAACTAGCCCGCTGCCTTGGCGTCTTCGAGCGAGGAGATGGGGTCGGCGAGCGCGCCGTAGTACACCCTGCGTCCGCTCTGAGCGGCCTCGATGGCGAGGCTGATCGCGAGATGTGTCTTGCCGACGCCCGGCGGGCCGAGGAAGATCACGTTCTCCTTACGCGCCAAGAAGCCGAGCTCGTGAAGGGAGTCGATCTGCTCGCGCTTGATCGAGGGCTGGAAGCTGAAGTCGAAGTCGGCGAGCGTTTTGATGCCCGGAAGTCGGCTCGATCGCATCGCAGCCTGGAGTCTTCGGTTGTTACGCAGCGTGATCTGAGCACCGAGCAGCTGTTCGATGGCTTCCGAGGCTGTCACGCCTCCGCCATCGACGCCGGTAAGCACGTCGTCGAGCGACTCGAGCGCGCCGGGCAACTTGAGGTCAGCGAGCTGGCCCCTGATCCGGTCACGACGTGAACGCGCGGCGGCCTTCACCGGGCACCTCCCACGACCTGAGCATACGTCTCAAGCGGGCGGCGCTGAACGTCGATATGGGGCACCATGGTCCCCTGAGTTTGCGTCCGCTTCTTCTTCACATTCGGTGCCAGCACATAGGACCGGTACGGACGTAGCGCGAGCGGCTTCAGGTCACCCAGCTCCCGCTCGAGGCGATCGAGTGGGCGGTCGTTCAGGCACTGTCCGCTTGCCCACCCGTGGATCTTCATCTAACCTGTCGGCCGCTGAGACCCTCCCGAGCCGAAGCCCTGGATGTCGGACACTACCGCTCGCCCGAACGCTAACGCTGCCCTTGGGGGCCGCTATGCCATCGAGCGTAAGATGGAGGAGATATCCGACCAAGACCTCATGGTACGGATCCGTGAGGGGAATCGGCACGGCTACCGGGTTCTATTCAAGCGTTACTGGCCCCCCTTGGTCGGATATTCTCTAGGGATCGTCGGAGCCGTGGACGATGCCGAGGATGTTGTCCAAGATACCTTCGCTGGGGTCTGGCGACACCGCTTGAGATGGACGTCTTCTGGATCCGTCAGCGCCTACCTTTATCGGATTACCCGTAACCTCTCCCTCAACCGGCGCCGAAACGCGCAAGTGGAGCGGACATGGAAGGACCAGAGGGGCAAGGAGGCGATACAGGCGGTCCCTCCCAGGACTCCCCTTGAGGATCTCAACGCGAACTCCCTGAGCCGGAAAGTTGATGCCGCGATTGAGGCGCTGCCGGAGCGCCGCCGAGAGATCTTTGTCCTGTCGCGCTACCACGGACTCACGTACCGAGAGATAGCCGACGCCATGGAGATTTCGCCCCAGACCGTGGCGAATCAGATGGGGACGGCCCTTGTTAAGCTCCGAGGCGCTCTCTCCCACCGACTCGAAGAGTCTTGAGACTCCCTTCTTCCTAGTCCCTATTCCAGGGTACTAGAACGTGCAGTCAGAGGGTGCCGATCAGGTCATCCTCATTGCATTGCAGGCAAATAGATCGCCGACCGGGAAACTCCTCCTGAACTCCCCTCCACAGAACTCTCCGGAGACACTTCTACACCCAATTGAGCGATTCGCCGCCGCGAGAGAGTCTTGACCAAGCGAGGGCCTAGGAAATGGGAGGCGCGGTCGTGGGAAGGCAGCCGGAATGTATGCTGCGGTATGCTGTGGCGCTTCGGGAGGCTGAGTCGAGCCGACTTTCGAGGTACAGAAACTGTCCCGATCGTAGTTGAAGGTCCCTGAGAGGGGAAGGAAAAAACGTGGTGGCTCCGGGGAACCCGATCCGGCTAGGATCGGGCAGCTCAAATACCCCAAAGAAGGAGCCGTCTTCCTGCAGTGCTATATCGACTTCCCACGTCTCTACCACCTGCATCGAACTCGTGCTTTCTTCGTGGTACGCGCCAAGAAGAACCTCCGCTCTCGGCGCCGCTACTCTCACGCCGTCGACCGCTCGACAGGAATATTCTCCGACCAGACCATCATGCTCACGGACCCGAGTTCCCTCGCGGCCTTCTCGGAACCATTACGCCGTATCCGATATCGCGACCCGGAATCCGGGAAGCGGTTCGTGTTCCTGACGAACGACTTCACGCTTCCCTCGCTCAGCATCGCCGAACTCTACCGTCAGCGCTGGCAGGTCGAGCTCTTCCTCAAGTGGATCAAGCAGCACCTCAGGATCAAAGCCTTCTACGGTACCACGCCCAACGCCGTGTACATCCAGATCTGGGCGGCCATCTCGACCTACGTGCTCGTCGCCATCGTCCGGAAGCGGCGGCTCGGGCTCGACCTCGATCTCTACACTCTGCTACAGATCTTCAGCTTGACCCTCTCCGAGAAAGTGCCTATGACACAAGCACTTACAGGACCTGGCCTACACTCTGAAAAACGCCCACATTTCTAACCACTTGTCACTCTTTGACTTATGACCGGACAGTAGTGCTCACATACTCAAATCCGACAGGATCACCAAATCAGTTCGACCTCGTCCTCGAGGCCGGTCATCTCCCAGCGGATAAGAGACACGGGGATCAAGCCTGCAGCGAAGAACTCGTCCCAGAAATTCTTTAGGCTGAAATCATCTCCAAGCTGCCGGGCCTGGTCTGCCAGCGTCGCCTCTACCTGTACTTTTCCGACGAGATAGCTCATCTCGTTTCCGGGTTCGCGCGGATAATCCCTGCGATGCTGCCAAAGGGTAAAGTTTCCGGCGCTTGCCCAGCCTCGCGGGGTCATCTCTGCCTCGAACTGGGCCGACTCCTGATAGCCCATCTCATTGGCGTGTAGCTTGAGATCGGCCATTGCCCTGACAGCGCGATAAGCCGCCGCCACCAAGATGGGCTCCTTCGCGCGCGGCGAATAGTCCGTGACGCCAGCGTCGCTCATCATTTCTTCCAGCATGAATCCGCCGGCTTCCGCTCTTGCCCTGTAAATATTGTAGAGGCGCCGCGTGCCCCTGATCGGGCGGTCGTCATGACTTGACCGGATGCGGTCGAAATTGTGTCCGAATGTATTATGGATGATTTCCATCATCGGATCCCGGTCAGCCAACTGCAGGAAGAAGGGGAGCGGATCGTCTTCCCGACCGGGATGATCCTCCCATGAAAAGGGGCGTGGACCGATGGCGACCAACTCGTCGGGAACGGTAAAAGGTTGCTTCTCCTTGGCCCATTCGAGCGCCCATGCCTCGAGCTCTGCCCACTGCCGGTCGAAGTCCTCCTTCGTCAGGACAGGATGGAGCTCTGGCTCCCCAACATTCTTGAATTCCGCTACTTTCAGGGCCTGTACGGTCCGGCCGTATTCGCGGCGGGCGAGAATCCAGGCATCCTGCCAGGTATATGGCATCAGCCAGACGTTCTGCATCCACCAAGTATAATTTTCTTTGCCTACCCCTGTCGGCACGGTCATCCGACTCCTGTTCTCCCCGATCCACTGCTCGTATTCGCCCATGGAACGCCGAGCCTCATCGAGTAGCGGTACGAGGTCGGGATGGTGTCTGCCCAGGGCAGGCTTCAGCTCGTCGAAGTAGCCCCCGTCATAGTCCAGCGACATGAGGGCCAGCAACGCTCCATCGCTCTTCGCCTCGTCCGGATCAATGTTGGCCCTCCCTTGCTCCAGCATCGAAGGAATCGACTCCAAGTTATTTCTAAGCGCCCGGAGGTCGCCGCCGTCCAGGGGAAGGTTGTCGATGTCGACAGAGCGATACCCCCAACCGCGTGTCCTGGGAGTGTAGAAATCGGCATCGGTCGCCCAGGGGCGAATAACTCGGTGGTGGAATTCCAGACCGTTTATCTCTGCACGGACGAGGTGATAATCGGATTGCCGAGGGATCGGCCACCCCGTGATGTCTAGAGCCTCAAGCCGCCCCCGGAGTCGATCGAGCTGCTGCTTCTGTTCTGCGATCGCGGCTGGCGAGTAGTCAGGAACGCCATTTTTCCGATCAGGTTCTTGGACCTCACGGAAATCGTTGAAAATTTGAACGAGTTCTCCGAAATCACTCTGTCCGGCCGCAGAAGCGTCGTCGACGACGCATGCAGTGATCAAGGACAAGGTCAGCCCGCCAAGGGTCAATCCCAAGAGGAGTACGATACTTCGAATACTGAACATTGTCTGCCTCACTTTACAGTCTGTTGGGCCAGCCTGGACAACCAGCGGAGCCACGATCGGAATAAA
>CAUZJF010000213.1:0-4658 GCA_963579975.1 Dehalococcoidia bacterium | reverse complement strand
CCCTGATGGGTGCCAGCAGATGGCCATCTTCGCGGGTAAACGAGTTATCGAGGAGCATCTTGATTTGGGAACGCATCAGGTCAAGGTATTTGAAGTCGCCGCTCAGCAGCACCGCGCATTCCGTCGCGATCATGACCGAATGAAATAGGCGCTGGTAGCCATATGTGCTACCCCAACCTGTCAGACCACCCCACCACCCCCCATCCCGGTGCTCGCCGACCTTGCCCGTCGGCCCGACGGTGTCAGGGATGATGCCGTTGTTCTGTTGTATGCGATCCATCCAGGCCTCTACGTACTCCAACACCCACCGTTTGTACTTTTCGTCGCCGGTGTAGAGATAGGCGTTCGTCACAAGACCGGTGGCGGACAGGTTGGCAACAAGGTCCCCGTCCAAGACGATGTGGTTGAACAGCTTCAAAATCTCGTCCGCCTTCTCCGGATCATCCCACCAGCCAAATTTCAAGTCCTTGACGATTGGATAGAGCGAGGCCCTTCCCATGACCTTCGGCTCCCAGGCGGGGTTGTTCAAGGACGTGCCGCCGTGCAGATAGTCCATGGCGTTATTAAGCGACGCCTGGTGCCATGGACCCTGGCTGCTATTCATTGGCGACCGAATAATCTTGTGCACAGGGTCCCAGTTCGGGGCCTCAGGGTCCTCGCCGATGTACATGGCGGCGAACCGCCTGGCGCGCCGAGCGTTCTCCGATATCGTGGGATCCGCGACTCCGAAGTCGTAGAACGCCATGTTGCCCTCACCCATATGGTGCCATTCCGCGTCGCCGGGATGGGCCAAACTGAAGTATTCGTTGTGAATGCTGTACTTGAGTTTCATCGGCGTCGTGCCGTGGAAATAGTCGAGATCATTGGCGCGGTTTCCATCGCGGTCGTCGAACAGCCGCGTGGTGGCGTTCCAGTGCTTCAACGCCAGGTCGACAAGACTTTCGTTGCCACCCAACGCGTACAGTAGGCACCAGTTGTATGACCGCTCATAGTAGTCGTCCATGTCGTCGGACCAATACCACGCACCACTACGCTCGGCATACTTCTTGCTCATCATGGGGGCGGCCTCCTCCATGAGGGTGATGAGCTTCCGCTGGAGGGCGGCCCACGCCGGCGGTGCCGTAACCTCCGTCGCCCGTATGTCAACCATCTCAGGCATAGATGCGGTGCCTCGATTAGCCATTGGAAAATCTCCTTTGGATCATGGAAAGAGTCTCCGTGGTAGCAGATGCGGTCAACCGAATAAAACGTGCGGTGGCTTGCCTCAAAGATGTGGCGCCCCTATTGATCGCCCAATGTGGCCACTAATGAGTGACGCATACGGCTGGCTGCTCTGTGAGCGGTGGGGCCTAGAGAAAGAACGGCTGTGTCCACGCTTTCGAGCCGGACGACGACTGAACCATCACCCTCACGTACCCCTCATCGCCCTGGAAAGAGTAGGACGGGCGCAAACTTCCGTCCTCCAAGACGACGGTCCCCTCTTTGCCTATGAACTGCGTCGTGAATTCCTGGGTCTCGGAGGGCTCTAGAGTCAACGAGATGGAGTTCGACGAGATGTCGAGATCGACCAAAGTCACTCCGGTAGAGGCGTAGAAGTTCCCGGTGGTGAGAGCTTCAAGAATCGTGGCCTCGGTCAGCTCGTTCGCGCGAACATACACCCAACCGCGACCGGGATTCGCCCTCTCCGGCCTGAACTCGTCATAGGTGTGGGCGTCGTCCGTGGCTATGCCGTAGATTCGCTGGCCCGTGGTGAGGACCCTGTCCCAGATTTCCTCGCAGCTGGGCTTACCAGGGGCGCCATCATTGTTCTTGCTCAGACCGCCCCCGTTGTATACTTCCATCAGCGTAGGTCCGGTAACCTGCGTGATGTGCTCGTGATTGAAGCCCCACCGGTCGTTAGGGTGGTTCAACGAAGCGACGCCACCGGCGTCCCGGATGGCGTCCACGCTGGCCTGCATCGTTGAAACGATGTCACCCGCGTCGACGAACTCAACGGTCCTTGAGATGCCGAAGCCGTTTACGTGCACGGTTCTTCCCGCCGTCGACCTCCCAACCTCCTCGCCACGGACCATCACTAGTTCCCGGCTCTCTACCCGACTCAAGACATTGTGGTCGGTGATGGCCAGAAAATCGTAGCCGTGGTCGATGTACCAGCGTTCTACGATCTCCGGAGAGGCAGGACCGTTCGATCCGAGCCCGCTTGTGTGGGTATGCAGGTTGCCTTTATACCAACGCATCAGATTCCTTCCCGGCGAAACCACCTCTGATTTTGGGCTATTGTAAAGGGCGGAGGGATAATGTACCACCGAGGCTGGTCGAACGCTGAAGAGTGGCGTTTGAAAACTGTACCGGCTATCGCCTTCAATCGGGTTGGAACGAACCTGATGGAAGGTGGACTGGATGTATACGGTGGAGCTGTACGGTTCCGGTCTTGGGCCGGGGCACGAAGCCGAGGTCGTCGATCATAGCAGCTTGAACCGTGCCAGCTTCTACCGCGTGTTGAGCGTGCGCCGTTCGTGAATCGGAGGTCGACGAAACGGCGGAGCCGCAGTAGGGCTTCAACATATTTCCTGGAGTAGAAGCGGGCGGTGCTGTAGACCAAAAGGGGCCAGAGGACGGTTTGAAGATCTCGGACCGCTCACTCCCCCTTCAATTCCGCCAGATAGGCCGTCTGACGGGATATCCGAGTATCGTGATCCAGGGCAAAGCGTTTGACGCCTCTGAAGATGGATTCGGGGTCCAGCTGGGCCTCCGCGATAACATCGGACTCTGTCCCCCCGGTCAGCCACTCATCGTGCCAGTCCGTTACCAGGGAGTACTCGTCGGTCAGTGGGCCTACATTCTGCAGCGGCCAGACTCGTCGCGTCCCCGTGCTGACTATCATAAGGTCGTAAGGGGCTTCAGGCGGGAGTACCGAGGTTCGGTACTCCTCGGACTGCCTTTGGAAGAGCTCTCCGCTGATAGCCGATACTACCTTGACGTTGATCCCATTCTGCTCCAGACGAGGTAGGACCGACAGCAGATTGACGGTTGAGGACGACCCCTGGACTACGACGTAGCCGTGCTTGGGTTTGGCGGGGTCGAAGTCTCTGATCATGTACATTCCCTTTGCAGCCGCTTTCGGGTCTGTGTCCGCAAAGGTGTTCCGGTCGGCCACGGGAAAGTCCGGCCTGGCTACCTCCAGGACGATTACCCCCACCTTTGGGTCCCGCGCAGCGATCTCAACTGCCGCGAAATACCCGGAAGCCACATCATTGTAGTCCCAGAAGCTCAAGGTGATCACCTGGTTCCGGGGGAACAGCTTCCACACCTGTGGCGAGAATATCCCGAAATGAGTGCGGGCATCGGCCGCCGTTTCAGGTCCCGAATGGCCGGCGAGGATGTTCAGGACTCCCACCCTGAACGGACTGTCCTGGTTTTGCTGGCTCCAGACTCGGGCCGGCAGATACATCAGCGGTGTGAATGCGCCGTACGTCCCGCTGAGCGCCCAAACGCCGACATGCTTGGTTGGATCAAGCGATGCGGTCTGGCTTACCAGCCCCACGGCAGTCGATGCATTTCCGGCCTCCTGGATCCCCGCCTTGAGCCGCGTACCGGCCGGATTCGTCACTGGGTCGTAATGGCCCCACAACGATCCGTTCTCGACGTTGATGGAGTCCGCGAGATCGGCGGCAAGTGTGACGAGCCTGTTGCCTGTCACGTAGTTCATCCACTTGAGGATCTCAGAAATCGCACGACGTGCACCGCGCACATTACCGGGCTCCTCGAATAGCTTTATGGATACTTCCTTCTCCTCTCCCGAAACGGGATTGCGTACGGTAACCGTTTGCGGCTCCAGTGGAAGGCTTCCGACCCTGAGACGGGCATCCTGGAACGGGTCGACTGCTCGGTCGATACGCAGCGGCATCTGGTCGTCCAAAGTGTCGCCGATCGCCACGAGCCTGTCTGCCAGCCAATCACCAAGCCCGTCCTGCTCGAGCACGGACATGATCACGTCCATGTTCCGCTTGAACTCGACCAGTCGCTCCCTGGTATTGGACACGGCTCCGTCCCGGATGCCTTCGAACTCGACCCCGAAGCGCTGCTCGAAGGTCGAGGCCAGAGCATTGAAATAGTCCCCATTCATCGGAAGGGCGTAAGGATGACTCTCGTAGCTGACTACCTGCGGACCGTATCCGGGGATGTTTCCGTCCTCGACGGCCGGCCACCAACCCTTGACCGTACGGCCGATGAGTATCATGGGCCTGTTGTCTGAAGCGTCCCAGTCCTCCATCGTCTTCAGAGCAGCCACGATTTGATCGTAGTCGTTTCCGTCATCGAGCGTCAGGACGTTCCAGCCGTAGGAAGCCCACTGGTCTTCCAGTCTATATCCCTCATACTCCGACCCGATCACTCCGCCTAGCAGCCGGTCGTCAATACCGGCATTGTTGAATGACAGAAGTATTCTCAAGCGCTTCCCGACCTGCTGGGCGACTGCCTGAGTCTTCATCTCCTGGGAATGGCCCGACGTCATTGCGAACTCACCTTCGATGGCGAGAACCTTGAGGCTATCGGGGGCCCCAACCATGTCCCAGAAGGCGGCTTTGCCAGCTGCAGTGGCAATACCAATCCCCGAGGGTCCGCCATTGACGTCGTTGGTAAGGTCCGTAGTCTCCGCA
>CAUZJF010000212.1:0-4674 GCA_963579975.1 Dehalococcoidia bacterium | reverse complement strand
TCGCGTCCCCGACACGACGGGTCAGCTTCTGCTGGTCCAGGTAGTCCAATAGCGCCAGCGCGTACTTACGGCTCGTATCGAAGGCGTCGCGAACGTCACCGACCGTCACCTGCCCTCTTTCGCGGATGAGGTTGGATACCGTGTCCGCCATCTGCTGATACGCCAACGTTGAGAAGACGACGCTGTCACTCACCTTTACTACTCTACCCTCCTCCGCCAACAGGTTCAGCAGCTCAGGATCCACCGGCGCGTCTGTGGGCGGCGAGTACGGGTCCAGCTCCAACAGCTTGAGGTACTCCTCGACTTCGCTCTGCTTGGAGCTTGGAATCTCGCGTGCGTGGTCGGGGTGCCGCACGATCGGGCCTTCTTCTGCGACGACGCCATCCTGCTCCAGCAGGGGCAGCACAAGATTAAAGACCTGGGGCGACATGCTGAGGCGGCTTCGCAGCTCTTCCTTTGCCGCGCCCTTTCTGAGCGGGTGCCGCTCGTGAAAGTCCCTGAGGAAGGCGGACGCCTTGTCCGCTACCTGCGACCACCCTGCTGCAGTGAACAGGAACGTGCCGGGTCCCATCTTCTCGTTCCCGAGGACGAAGACCAGCTTCTCCGATGCCATCTCGGACAGCTCCGCCCGGGCCTTCGCCGGCTGCAGGTTGGTCCGGCTGACAAGCTCCGGAAGCTCCGCCGGTTGCGACGATTCTATGCCGCTCGAGAGGATGTCCCGGTCGGAGCCCATCTCCATGACTACGAGTCGGTCGAGGACTGGCTTGTAGTTCCGCCGGTGCCTCCGGGCGTTGGGCTCGACGATGTTCCCTCCCGCGAGGGTCGTCTGGTTCGTACGAATCACAAAGTGGTCGCCCCTTACGGCGCCGATCGGGCTTTCCAGCTTCAGCTGGGCCCACGTCGATTCGCCGGGACCCGCTGCATCCGCTTCCAACAGCCTGACCCGTGCCACCGTCTCACTGCTGCCGGTGTGTACCGACGCAAACATGTTGTGCCGGACCGGCCGGGGCGCATCGGGGATTATCTTCAGGTGAACGTCAATGGCCGTCGTGGGCTTCAGCCATCCGGGGGCGGTCAGCACCTCGCCCCGGCTGATCTCGTCGTGCCCCACGCCGGAAAGGTTAGCTGCAACCCGGGTGCCCGGCTCAGCGCTCTCCACCTTCTGTTTGTGCGTCTGCAGCCCCCGAACGCGAGCGGTCTTGCCCGACGGGACCAGCTCGACCTCCTGGCCGACGCTAAGTCTGCCGTCGATGAGCGTGCCGGTAACTACGGTACCGAAACCCGAGATGGTGAATGAGCGGTCGATTGGCAATCGTGGACGGCCGACGTCCTTCTTGGGCGCGGCCTCCTGCAGCATCTCGTCAATTGCGGAGACGAGCTCGGGCAGGCCATCATGGGTCGTGCCTGAGACCGCGAAGACGGGCGAGCCGTCGAGGGTAGTGCCGGAGAGCACGTCCTCAATCTCGGCGGTCACGAGGTCCGCCCACTCGTCCTCCACCAGGTCGCGTTTCGTCACGGCCACGATGCCACGGCCGACACCCAGCAGGTCGAGGATCGCCAGGTGCTCTCTGGTCTGCGGCATCACCGATTCGTCGGACGCTACGACCAGCAGGGCCATGTCGATGCCACCGACACCCGCAAGCATGTTGGCTACGAAGCGCTCGTGGCCGGGAACGTCGACGATGCTGACATCGTTGCCGCTGGGAAGGCGCAGCCACGCGAAACCAAGGTCGATAGTCAGCCCGCGCTCTTTCTCTTCGCGCAGCCTGTCGGGGTCGATGCCGGTCAAGGCCTCGACCAGCGTCGATTTCCCGTGATCGACGTGGCCGGCGGTGCCGATTACGTACACGCGGGACCACCAGTGAGTAGGTTCAGCTAAGGATATCACAGATACGGACGCGCCCAAGGCTGCGCACCTTGTCTGCCGGACCGTTGCGTTGTAACATCGCCGAGCCGGAGGAGCTAGACTGTCGGTCCCTGTCGTCAGCGAGCCGATCGCAAAAGCCCAGCGCGTCGAGGAGCTCATAGCTCGTCCACGCCATCAGACCGTGACCGACACCGTGGATGCACTGCAAGCGGTAGAAGTAGACCCAGACGCTACCGCACAGGGCTTCAACATCGCCCTGTACGTTCGCCGTACCCCGATCACGGAATAGAGTCTCCGTAGCCCCGTGAAAAGCTCCGGCCTCGCATTCCTGGCTGGCCAGTGCAAAGGCGGCCGCACCGAACAAATCGTAGGCCGCCCTGCCGGCGTCGTGAGCCCGTTCGTGGCAGAGAACGTTGGCCCTGGCTCCTGCCTCTTCCAGAAGCCTGACGGTGTGATCGGGACCGTACCTTTAGACGTAGCGAGCCAGCAGGGCGTCGTTGTCAAAGATGGCGAAGTGGTCTGTCGGGAAGAGCGATAGCGGCTCTTCGAACTCCAGCATCGTATCCCCTACCGAGAGCGGCTCGACGGCTACCCCATTCGAGTCCGGGCAACCACGATCAGCCCTGCGTCTTCGGGCAGTTTATGGTTGTGGTACCTCCAGAAGCCGGGCCTATCAACCGTGAACTCCCATGACTCCCCAGCCGGAACGGCGCTGGGCGCCTGGAATTCAGCATATATCTCGTGCGTAGGGTGAATGTTCGACGCCGGCAAGAACGGCTCTTGCGACTTGTTCACGAATGTCACGGTCTGACCGAACGCGATCTCGAGCCGCTCGGGTGCGAAGCCTTCGCTGCTGTAGACCACCACGGCTAGGCTCCACTCGACGGCCTCCTAGGCAGCAGGACTGACAGCCAGTTCGCCGTCAGCGGCGTTCGAGCACGCTGCGGCTCCAATCAGCGCCATGGTCAGAATCGGGAGCGTCCACCCGGTGGCCATCATAAGCGCATCGCGGCTAGGCGTACGGCCGTAGAGAGCCGCTTGCCCTAAACGGCCCACCGTTCGACGGCGTATGGGTCCAGCTCGAGGCCCAGTCCAGGTCGGTCGGGGAAAGGAGACCACATTCCTTCCTTAAGCTCGGGGACGTCCTGGTACCAACCTCGGTCCGCTTCGACGTCGACGTCGCGGTACTCGAGGGCCTTTAGATTCGGGATTGTGCATGCCAGGTGAAGGTGTACTGCTGGAGCAATGTGGGGCGCGATTGGCCTGTTGAAGACCCGGGCGAGCTCCGCGATTTTGAGCCACGCGCTCACGCCACCAACCCTGAACACGTCGGGCTGTACGATGTCTACGGCGTCGGCCGAGAGCAACCGGCGAAACCCGTGGACCGAGTACTCTTGCTCGCCTGTCGCGATCGGGATGGTGGTGGACTCGACAATCCTTGCCAAGCCTTCGACGTCCTCGGTCAGGACTGGCTCTTCGAACCAGCCGACCTGGCTCTGCTCGAACTCCTTCGCCAGGTATATGGCCTGCTTCGGGTGGTACCCGCTGTTGGCGTCCACGTAAAGGGCTACATCGTACCCGACAGCCTTGCGCACCGCCGCCACCCTTTCGACGTCTTCTTTTTCCGATCGTCCGAAGTCCTTTCCCACCTTGATCTTTACCCGCGTAATCCCGCGGTCGATATAGCCGGCCATCTCGGCAACCAGCTCATCGTTCGAAAGGTGTGTCCCCCCACCGCTGCCATATACCGGTACCGAATCTGCCACGGCGCCTATGAGCTTGAACAAAGGAACTCCCAGCGCTTTCGCTTTGAGGTCCCAGAGGCCGATGTCCACGGCCGAGATGGCCAGAGCCCCCACGCCACTGCTCCCGAACTGCCGGGACAGCCAGAACATGTCCCCCCAAAGCTTCCCGATATCCATGGGGTCGGCGTCGATGAGCTGCGGCCTGAGAGAATTCAATATCACTTCACGCACGCCGGGCGATGCCTGGCCAACGCCAAGTCCCTCCAGGCCCTTGTCGGTCTTGATGTGCACGAATAGCCGGCCAACCTCGGAAATCACAGATTGGCGGCGCGGACTGGTCGAATGCCGGACCGGCTCGATGCCCGGGTTGAGGAGTACGGTCGTAGTGACATCGACGATCTTCATCGGCCCTCCAATTGGTGAGTGACGTTCGTCGGGTTCGTGGGTAGACGTGGGGAGTATATCAGTGCAACACCGACGGTCAATCTGGGACGGCACGTTGACGCGTTGTCGGACCGGTGCTAGTTTGCGTCCCGCACACTACCGTTGCAGGGAGGGTCTGATGGCGTGGATACGCGAAGAAACCGTCGACGCAGCCAACGTGATCAAAGTGATGTCGATAGACCCGATGGCGATGAAGGCCGTCTACGACATGAACATGGCCGTCACCTTCGGCGCATCCAAGCTGACACGGGTCCAAGAGGAGGCCATCGCCACCGCCGTGTCGGTAGCCAACATAGCAGGTACTGAGCCATGGCCCACGGAGCAGCGCTCCGTCACCATTCGGACAATCCCGAAATGGCCAGCCACGTCATGCCCGACTATACCAGAGCGCACTTGGACCGCCAGATTCGCGCCATCCTGGACTACGCGATCAAGCTCACACGCGACCCCTCGACGGTACGCGAGGCCGACGTCGATGAGCTTCGGACCCTCGGCCTCACCGACGAGCAGGTACTGTCGGTGGTTCTGATCACGTGCACCTTCAATTTCATGACACGTCTGGCAGACGGTCTCGCAGTCGAATTCCCGGCGCAACGGCAGAGGTCCATCGAGGCATGG
>CAUZJF010000211.1:0-4686 GCA_963579975.1 Dehalococcoidia bacterium | reverse complement strand
GGCGATGCCCACCGCGTAGGCTTGGCGCTCGCCATCGATCATCCTGCCCGGCCAGTCCTTGACGGACCCTTTGCTCCCGTCCTCGGCTTTGACGTTGTGGGGTATGTTGGCTCCGGAATAGTACAACCAGAGCTCATCTCCTACCGGGATCAAATTGCAGGCGGCGGCGAACTTCGAGTCCCAATCTCCTGGCGGGCCTGTTTGGAGAAAGGTCTCGTCACCGAAAGGCTTGCTCCAGGTGACGCCGTTCCGGCTTGTGGCCAGAATGGTGTCGCGCGACTGGTCCGCGAACGCGAGATCGTTGTGGTAGACCCAAATGAACCCTACGTAGATGTTCTCATACCTGGCGACGGTCATGCGGTAGTACTCGATTTCGAGGCCGCCTGTCTCCTCCGGTCTGACGGCGAGAACAGGAGTCCCCCAGTTAACGAAATCGTCGCTCGCAACCCACGCCGACGTCCTCTTCGGAGGATCGAAAAAGTCTGGGTGGGGCCGCATGTAAGCGACGTACTTGCCGTGGTCGTTGTCCCAACCCACCACGAACTGGCCGTCCGTCAACCCTTGGCTAAAGTCGATGACGGGATTCCGTGGGTCGGGCGTCCAGTGGATTCCGTCGGCGGAGAACGCCACGAAATGACCCTTGCCGCCCCATGGTGCATCGGGGTCGTCTCGCGAAGCCCAGTACATTGCCTTGTACCGCTTTGACGGGTCTTTGTCCGCAGCGTGCTTCACGACGCTGAAGTTCCGTCCGGGACTTATCAGATTGTTGCTGGTCGAACCGTCGCGCTCGATGATCCCGAGACTTGGTTTGTCCCAGTGGACGCCGTCCTGCGAAGTGGCGTAGGCGACGCCGGTCGTCGAGTCGTACCAGGCTTTGAAGCAGCCATCCTCCTCGTCGTAGTGCAAGGAGTTGCCGATGATGCTGACCTCCCAGCCGCCCCCTGGCTCATCGCCCTCCAGGACCGGGGCATCTAGCTTGTCGGGTCGCTGCAGGACCCGCTTGAGACCGGCAAGGTTCTCGACAAGGTGGTCGTCGATTAAGAGCTGTCTTTCAGCGCCGATATGGTCTGCCATGGTCCCTTCCTCTAAATAGACCTTATACCAGAAGTCGCGACGCGGGGCCATTGTTCGACGGGCTCACAACGAAGGCAGAGTCCATTAACGCTCGTCCTGAGCTTGTCGAAGGACAAATTCAAACGGCAAACATTCTCTTGCTTCGGTTCGACAGTCCAGCCCACCACGCATTTTACTGGCAATTGCCATTCTGCGATCATAGCGGCCATCGCAACAGACACGTGTATCGTGGGTCAATTAGGCTAAAATCTTCCGACAAGACCCGTTCGTGCTGAGCCCGTCGAAGCACGTTGCTTTGAAGGACGGAGTCGGTTCCGCTAGACGTCCAGGAGGTAGGCAACATCGGGTTCGAGAGTCCGGCTGACGTTGACCTGATTTCGCTTCTCTACGGCGGCGCTGGGTTGTTCACTCTGTACCGGTTGGCCCAGCGTAGACAGTCCTTCTTCGACGGATACGTTTCGCCAGACGACATTGACCTGGCTTGGCTGGTCGCCATCTTCGTCCTGACTCCCGTTGCTGTACTCCTGCACGAGATGGGCCACTACCTCGCGGCGGATTACTTCAGGGCTACCGACATCGAGCTTCATCACCGGGGCTATTGGGGCTTCGTGAGGTACAGCGCCTCATTGGAGACAGGCGAGAGGTTGATTGTGGCTGCTGCCGGGCCCGGAGTCAGTGTGTTTCTGGGCTACTTCAGCCTGAGCCTTGCTGCCAGCCAGGATGATCTTGAAACATGTTCTCGCGTTCTTCGGTATGGTAGTTGTGTTCCATACGGTGGTCGGATATCCGCTGTTAGCAGGGATCGTCCACGCAGGGCTGCTTGCCATATTTGTACTTGCGTGGAGGAATCCGCCCGCCGAACATCTCCTCGTCGGGTATTCGAGGCATAGGTAAGTGCACGTCGCGTTGCTGTCTTAGACGCTGCTCAACGCCTCCTGGTTGCTGTCAGGGTGCTATCTACCGGCGACCCGTGAGTCTCGATAACAACGATATGGCTACAGCTGATTCGTAGTTGGTCGGGGTGGCCGGGATCGAACCGGCGACCTCCTGGTCCCAAACCAGGCGCGCTGCCGCTGCGCCACACCCCGCACCGTGGCTTGATGATAGGCGGTGTGTGCCTGCGTTGGCAACCGCGATCGAGCGTCACAACTTCTTGGCTGGGAACGGAGTCCGCAGACTTTTCCCGCTGCTTCTGATAGGCTGCGGCACTGAATCCTCCGAGCCAACGAAAACATCAAAACGATGACGATGGATAAAAGCCAGAGCGAGCTGGTCAATACGGATTCGCGACTGGGAGAGGTACTAGGCCTCGTATCGAGGGCGCCGCGAGTGGCCGTCGACCTCGAATCTAACGGCTTCTTCAGGTATCACGAGCGCGTTTGCCTCGTGCAGATCGCTGCATCCGAACCCGCCTTTCTCATCGACCCTCTCGCGGTCAAGAACGTCCAACCTCTCGGCGACCTGCTCGGCGATGGGTCGGTCGAGAAGGTCTTCCACTCAGCCGACTACGACATCCGTAGCCTCGACCGGGACTGGGGGTTCCACGTCGCGAACCTCTTCGACACCAGCATCGCCGCCGCGTTCGTCGGCTCCACGCAGTTGGGTCTCCAGGCCGTACTCCAGGAGCACATCGGCGTCGAGCTGGAGAAGCACCCGAAGCTCCAGCGCTCCGACTGGACCAGGCGTCCCCTGAGCGCGGAGGCGCTGGACTACGCCGCCGATGACGTCCTGTACCTCGGGCGTGTTCGCGACGTCCTGGCTGACCGGCTGAAAAGCCTCTCCCGGCTCGACTGGGTGAAGGAGGAGTTCGAGCGCCTTGTGAAGGTGAGGCATACGCCCCGCGATCGCACTTCTGCGGTTCTGTCGATCAAAGGCAGCCGTACTCTGGACGGGAGAGGCCTGGCCGTCCTGGCCTCACTGTTCCGGTTTCGGGAACGTGAGGCCAGCAGTCTGGACCGTCCGCTCTTTAAGGTGATACCGGATGCCGCGCTGGTCCACCTGGCGACCGAGCCCTCCGTCGACCTCACCATCGTCAAAGGGCTGGGCCGGTTCGGCCGTTCCCCAGCGAGTAAAGATCTGAAAGCCGCCATCGCCGAAGGGCTTAAGTCTCAACCTGTGACCCGGCCGAAGCGGGTCCGGACCGAAGAGATGCTGGGACCGGCGGAGCGAAAGAGGGTTGGAACTCGCCGGAAGAGCCTCAAGGCCTGGCGCAACCAGGTGGGTCTCCGGCTAGGGTTGGACCCGGGCCTCCTGTGGCCCGCTGCGAGCCTGGACCGTCTCGCCCGGCGGCCCGGCAGTCTCGACGTTGAGCTCGAGGCCCCGGAGGTCCGGGATTGGCAGCGACGAGAGTTCTCCGAGGAACTCGACGGAGTACTCGCGACTATCTAGGAGGACAACGTGAACAAGCTAGCCGTTGTCGTCATTGGAGCAGCTTTCACAGCTATAATCCTAGTCTCCTTGCTTGTATACATGGGCCGAGGGGGTGTCCAGCCCGGCTCAAGTTTTGGTCAACTACCACCTATGACAGTCGTGTACGAGATGGACGGCCCTGCCGTCTCCGTCGGGGACCGCTCCACCGAGCCCTTCAAAGAGGTGCATCGCTTGGAATACCAAGCGGAGACTGAATGGGTCGACACGGTAATCGAGGCTCCAACCGTCGACCTTGGCCTTGTATGGCGTCGCGAGTAACGTCGGCTCGTACACCAGGTTGAACGGGAAGGCGATCACCGAGTACAACGCGATGGATGGGGACACAAGGGAAAGCACCGTTTCTGAGGATAGCATCTTCGTGCCAGGCCTGGCTTTCTCCGCTCCTACGTCGGACCTCCTGGATACCGCCCCGGATCTTATAAAATCGATGGTAGACACCAGTGCGAAGGTGTGCTTCCACGGCGACTGCGAAGAGAATGCGGGTGGGATTCTGTATCAGGGCGACAGCGACAGGACCGAGCTAGTGTTTGCGGACGATTCCTGTGGTATCCCGCTTAGGCTCGGGGACATATTCTTGGTCAGGGAAGTCGAGATTCACGACGTAAGGCGATAGCTACACTACCAATCCAAGCTGCTGCTCGACCCGTCTCCTGAATCCCGCCAACGCCTTGACCGTTTCGACCAGCGCATCCTCCCAGCCGCTTGGGAATTCGCTGACGTCCATTCGCACCTGCATGTGGCCCACCGTGATCCCTTGGCCCATCTCTCGCTGCAGTGCCAGCTTCGCACCGCCGACCTCGTTCTGGAGGCGCAAGACGATTGTGTCGCCCTCTCGGGTTATGGCATCGACGCCTGCCTTCCCTGCGCCTAGCTTGAGGCGGGCGACGTACATGAGGTTCTGGACCTGCCACGGAAGCGGCCCAAAGCGGTCTCGCAACTCGTCCTCCATGGCGTCCGCATTCGTCAACGCTCCGAGTCCAGCCAGGCGCCGATAGATAGACAGCCGCGTCGGGAGGTCGTCGATGTATTGGTCGGGTATGCTGGCCGGAATCTGAAGATCGACGCTGGCCAGCTCCGAGGGCGCCGGCTCGTCCGGCCCCGCGCCGTCGCCGGAGTCCGACCCATCCTGTTGTGCGCGCAGTCCTTCGACAGCGTCGCCCAGGAGTCGCGTGTAGAGATCGA
>CAUZJF010000210.1:0-4696 GCA_963579975.1 Dehalococcoidia bacterium | reverse complement strand
TATATGCGTCGGCGTCGTTCCACGATACATGGACCACTGGGTGGTCCATACGCTTCTTGACGTTTGAGCCGGGCCCCTCGGGATGCTTCCAGAATGCTCCCTCTACTTTCCACCACCACGGCGTCTCCGCCACCGCCTGTTTCACCGCCTTCTCCACCCGGCGAGACACGAACAGGCGGAACACGAAGGACCATCCGAAACGCTCGGCCTCGGTGACATACGCGGTGTCATACACGAACTGCAGGAATTGCGCGTTGCTCACGGCAGTGCTATCGACGTAGAAGGGCCGCACCGTGACTTCCCGGACCGGGTCCTCTCCGTCGGCGGGGAACCTCTCCGAATAGTCGGTGCCCATCAGGAACCCGCCGCCGAGTTGCACCATCCCTTCCGTCGGGTCATCGGCGGGCCGCGGCTCGACAAGCTGGCCCACCGCGCCGGTCGAGGACGCGTCCTGCCCGAAGAATGGAACACAACAGACCACTACCTGAACCTCAGTCCGCGCTGGCCACCCAGCCCTCGGTCGGGCAGTCGGCGAGGCGTGTTCTCATCCTCGGGCAACCCAACGAGCCTGCCGCCGTCCAGCCACTCGAGGTCACTTCCGTACAGCCTCTCGACCAGGGCCGCCGTGAGCCGCTCGCGTACATCGCCGTGGGCCGGATCGCCGGCGAGGTCGCGCATCTCGTCGGGGTCGTTCTCGAGGTCGAACAGCTGGGTCTGGTTGCCTATCGGGTAGTAAATGAGCTTGTATCGCTGTTCGCGAATCATGCGCGTCGCGTAGATGTTCTCCCAGTGCTCGCCGTATAGCAGATCGTGCCCTCGTTCGCCGACGAGAGAGCGGCCCTCCACGGTGCTCGGGACGGGGATGTCACAGAGGTCGAGCAGCGTCGGGAAGATGTCGGCCTGGGCGGCCAACCGGTCGTCCCGCCTGTCCTGCCCTATGTCCTGTCGTTCGGCCTGGGGCATCAAGATCATCGGAATCTTGGCCGAATCCTCATAGAACATGTCTTTTGCGAACTGGCCGTGGTTGCCGAGCATGTCGCCGTGGTCGGCCGTGAACATGATGATCGTGTCGTCCAGTAGACCTTCCTCGCGCAGCAGTCCGATGACCAGGCGTATCTGGTGGTCGACGTGGGTCGACATGGCGTAGAGGGCCTGTCTGGCGAGGCGTATCTCCGTTTCCGAATACGACCCCATTTTCTCGCGCCTTTCGCGAAGGGCGTAGGGGATGTTGTCGACGTCCCGCGTCCACTCACCCATGAAAGGCTCGTCGATATCGAGGTGCCGGTACATATTTAAGTACTCGGCCGGCGGGACCAACGGCGGGTGGACGGCGCTGAACGACATATACCAGAAGGCCGGACGGGTCGGGTCCCGCCGGACGATCCCCTTGCTCATCTCCCGTACGGTCCAGTTCGTGTGGTGGCTGTACTCGGGGAGGTGCCACGCCCTGGCGCCGTAGTCGTTGCTGCCCATCCCATGCCCAAACTCCTGGCCGGCGTAGCCCTGTTCGCTGACGGACATCTCGTAGTCATCCTTGGGGAGCCCGAGGTGGTGCCGGCCTTCCTCGTCGAGGATTATGTCGTCGAAGCCGATGCGGTCGCGCTGCGGATAAACGTGCATCTTACCGACGGCGTAGGCCTGATAGCCGGCGTCCCGGAAGGTCTGGGCCATCGTCGGGAGGTCGGGCATCGGCAGCGTCTCGTTGAAAACCCGGTCGCCGTGGGTCGGCGAGAACGCGCCGGTCATGAGCTCGCGCCGGGCCGGGATGCACGACGGTGTGGTCGTGTACGCGTTGGTATACGCCACGCCGTTTTCGATAAGCTGGTCGAGGGTCGGCGTGATGATGGTCGGATGCCCAAGCGCGGCGATCCGCCGGCCGCTCCAGTGCTCGACACATATAAGTAGTACGTTAGGTCTGGCCAATGCGTTCTCCCTAGAGGTCTAGCCCCGACATACGAAGACGCCGAAGCGCTCGGGCGTCGCCGGCGTCCCGTCCAGGGCCGCGTAAATTTGTATTCCAGAGAAGCCTGCGCCTCCGAGGACGGCGATCACGTCGTCGAGGGCAAAGGCCTTTTGATGCTCGCGGAACTCGTTGATCTCCTGGGCTTCGGTGTCGATCACGATGCCAAGTTTGTTCCGGTAGCCATCTTCGATCTGCTTTTCGCTAAGGAGGAATTTCCCATCCCGTTCCGCCCAGCCTCAAGTTTTCTTGGTCGACTCCACGCCGGGCAAGAGCCTCGGACCCGCCTGCCTAGGCAGGAATTTTGCGGAAGGCCTTAAGGACGCTCGAATCCTCTGGAAGTGCTGCGCTAGCTCCTCGTCGGACATGAACCCCAGCGTGTGATAGTAGGCCAGTGAAAAGTCATAGGCCGCCTCGTCAAGGTAGCTGTCGGCGACATCAATGCCGACGACATTGTATCCGCGCTGCGCCATCTCCAGCGCATGTCTGCCAGTGCCACATCCCACGTCGAGAACCCTCAAAGGCGAGCGCACACCAACTAGCGACTCGCTCTTGTCGACCTTTTCAGAGGTCGCCTGCGCGCCGGGAAACCCATCCCATTCGGCAAAGACAGCCTGGGCCTCCGGGCCTTCCCATTTCCATGTGATGGTCCTTCTCCGCATGGTTACAATCGGAGGCCTAAACGCCACCGGGGACGTTCGGGACAACGGTCCGGCCTTCCTCGTCCAGTGCTGGACGATCGGAGGCATCCGGCCACCACTCTCGCAGGACCTCCTCCGCTGCCGCATACGGCTCGATCTCGCCCGCCTCGACCTTCGCGGTGATGTCGCCCAGCTCCGCGTCCTGCCCCTGCATCCGCACCAGTCGCGCCTCCAGGGCGTCCCTGACGGCGCGGTCGAACTCTTGCTTACGACGTTTCGAGCGGCGCCCGTCGAGGTTCGACGTCTCCTCGGACGCCC
Organism: Dehalococcoidia bacterium; assembly: GCA_963579975.1. GTDB lineage: Bacteria > Chloroflexota > Dehalococcoidia > Lucifugimonadales > CAUZJF01 > CAUZJF01. The sequence goes on along the minus strand of CAUZJF010000210.1, from coordinate 1,777 downwards.
GCCTGTGGTCGAGAATCGCCTTCCGTAGCGACGCGACCCCCGTCCCCTTGTGGGCCTGAGTCATCACGACGGGAGGACTCCACCATCCGCCGCGGCTCCGAGCTTTCACCTCGGTGCCGATGGCAGCAGCGAGCCGCTGCGCTCCGTCGCGGTCGGCCTTATTGACGACGAAGATGTCGGCGATCTCGGTCAGGCCGGCCTTCAGCATCTGGATAGCGTCGCCAGCCTCGGGTACGAGGACGACGACTACCGTGTCCGCCATGGTCATTACGTCGAGCTCTGTTTGGCCCACCCCGACCGACTCGACGATCACCAGCTCGACCCCGTGGGCGTCGAGCAGCCTGACGCCCGCCGACGCGGCCCGCGACAGCCCCCCGCGAGCCCCGCGTGTGGCCAGGCTCCTGATGAACACGCCGTCGTCGAGAGAGTGCCTGGTCATCCTCACCCGGTCGCCGAGTACGGCGCCGCTGCCGTGGACGCTCGACGGGTCGATGGCCAGGATGCCCACGGTCTCCCCCTCGCCACGAGCCGCCTCGATGAGCCCATCGACAAGCGTGCTCTTGCCGGCGCCCGGCGGTCCAGTCACGCCGACGCAGTACGCCCGGCCCGTTCGGGCGCCCAAGGCCCGCATGACCGCCGGGACCTCGCCGGGTTCGCGCTCGATGAGCGAGAACAGCTTGGCCAGCGCCCGCCGGTCGCTGGCAAGCATCCTACGCACGAGTTCGCTTGTCTGGTCGGGTTCTGTCACGGTTGTTCCCACGGGCGGTCGATGGCCGGTCGCCACGATCGTGGACACAATCCTAGCATGGAGCGCCCGAGGCCGAAGCTACCACGACGGCTCTTACTCAATCGCTTGGCCGGACCACCACCCTGAAGCGTCGAAGGCCGCAACTCTGGCGAAGCTCGGTGAATTCGACCACCTCGACCTGACGTTCTTCAGCGCCGATCCTGAACCTGGCTCCGGCTTCTGGGAACGCATCATCGGTGCGGCGTTGGACCTGGCCGAGCGGTTCGCCTTCCTGGGAGTAGACGAACCAAGAGGAGGCGATCTCGGTGGTCATCTGCAGGTTCGCGTCGCCATCTACATCGTCCTTCCGACGGAACCGGCCTCTTGTTTCATCCTGGCCGCGACTTCGTCGACCCGCAGCGGGTTCTCCGGCCAGTCGCTCGCCGGCACGTTGGACAGACGCAGCAGCAGCCTCGCGAGCTGCCAGGCATACTCGCGTAGCTCCTTGGGCCGCACCTTGTCCGCCGTGTCACCCGGTTCGTGGTTGAAGTCGGCGTCGGGATGGCGGCCGACGAAGCGCCAGCGCCACAGCATACCGGTCGGAATCGCTCGCCTCGCGAAGGAGAAGGCGTCGCCGCTGGAATCGACATGGTCCAGGACGTGGCACCGGAGGCCATCGCCCATCGAATCGAGGGTCTGTTGCATCAGCGGCCGGAGGTGTGGGAACTGGAGGACGACGCCCTTGATCGGTCCGGCCGCCAGCTCGTCGAGGTTCAGGACCAAGCGCGGCAGTGGCTCGGGGCCGTGATGGCTTCGTACGTAGGCCGCCGAGCCCTGGTGGTTCTGCTCCTCGGCGCCCCAGGTCGCGAACCGTATGCTGCGCCCGGGTCGGACTCCCAGCTCCCGCGCCAGGAGACTCATCAGTCGCGAGCACTCCAGGACTACGGCTGTGCCGGACGCGTCGTCGTTGCCGCCCGGCGAGCCGGGTACCGTGTCGTGGTGGGCGCCGAGCAGAATCCACTCATGCGGCGACGACTGGCCTGGCAGGTC
>CAUZJF010000209.1:0-4737 GCA_963579975.1 Dehalococcoidia bacterium | reverse complement strand
GGTCTTTGAAAGCTTGAATTTCTTGGATGGTAACGCGCACAGAAGATGACCCCCGAACCGAGACGAACTAGTAGTCAGCGTAGGCTTCGGCCTTGTTCATGGTGGAGACGATACGGTTCCGTGTGTCCACCCGCACAATTCGCGGTTCTATACGGTGCGCTTCTTCGTTTTCGACCTGTACGAAATGGAGAATGATGATCAGGTCTCGCTCGTGAACAAGAAGCGCCGCCGCACCGTTGACACAGACTTCACCCGAGCCCCGCGTACCCCCAATGGCGTAGGTCTCCAATCGAGCGCCGTTCGTGATATCGAGAACCTGGACGCTCTCATAAGGTAGGATGCCGGATGCCTCCATGAGGTCCGGGTCGATCGTGATCGAGCCCTCATAATCTACCTGGACTCCGGTCACCGTTGCCCGATGGATCTTACCGGCCAGCATGGTTCTAGTCATGCCCTAGGTTCTCCTTCAAGCTGACTCCCCTTTCGTAGACCGCGGATGGAGAACCAGCTTCGCCCGTAATCCACCTTCTTTGACCGATTCGGCACACAACCACAAGATATGATACAGCCCAAGGCCCCTTTGGTGCAGGGTCATTCCTCTATCCTCTATGCTGGAAGTTGGCCGTCATGTTGATCTCGGCCAAGAACTGCTCGACACCGACCACCGCGGCCAGCTCAGGTTTCATGACCTTAAGCGCCACTTTGTGCTCGTGCTCAAGGTCATCGGCCAGGTAGACCGTAGCCATGCCGCCTTCACCCAATTCACGCTCGGTTGAGTAGCGGTCTTCGCGGGCCGCGTTGATGCGGGCGAGAACGTCGAACATGACAGGCAAAATGTACGTTGGCAAACCTTATCCAGGAATGCCTCGGGCGAAACTATGTCATGTTGCCGAATCGACGATTGGGCTCGGCTTGCTTTGACGTTATCATCCCGCACCCGAGCGGCGATGGACCAGAGGTCATCGTAGAATTAAAATATGGGAAGGGCTTCGGCACGGATGGGTAAGTGAAACAGCCTTGCGTGTTGCTCTGTCAGCCTCCCCATGCTCTCACGCTACCGGGAACGTTGTACGAAGCGTAGTGTTTTTCGTGGCGCCCGGGGCGGTGCTGGACCGCAGGGCGCTGAAGCGATACGCAGGCCTGTTCGCGGCGGAACTCGCCGATAGAGAGGACATCGTCAAGCTTCTGTGTTTGACGGTCTCCCTAGCCGATCGCTCCGAGCACGACCGCAAGGTCGTCCTCGAGGTGTTCAAGCCCGAGTTGGCTGCGGTCGTGGGTGCCGGACGCTACCTGGCTGGGATCAGGACGACGGCAGAACCCGATAGAGCCCCGTCCCGCAGACCGGGCACTTACCCTTCATGGCAGGGCGCCTGTTCTTCATGGTGACCTTCTCTCCGTCCTGTATCTGCCGCTTCGACTTACACTTCACACAATATGCTGCCGTGGTCTATTTCCTCCTGTTAATACCAGTGAAACACAGAGATTCCTCGGGGAAAATACTTTTCTCCGACCGAGCTTCACCGGCAGCTTGAAGGAGCGGATGGCAGAGGGCGGGCTTTGAGTGAATCTGGCCAGTTCCAGTCATCTGCCAACCTGGTCGAACTTCTGCAACCGCTGTCCCACGTTGACCTCGGTGGTGTAGAGATTACCCCGCGAGTCGATAGCCAGGTTGTGTAGCCGGTAGAACTGACCGGCGTTCTTGCCGAGCCTTCCGAAGTAATCCACGACTTCGAGTGAGGACCGGTCCAGGATCCACACCACGTTGTTGGTCCCGTCCGGAACGAAGAGCCATCGCTGGTCCGCGTCCTCCGAGAGGGTCACGCCGGACGCTGAGCCACTGCCGAGCGTTTCGGTTCTCACGAACGCCTCGGTTACGAACTGACCATCCTTCTGGAACACCTGCAGGCGGTTGTTCGTCCGGTCGGCAACGTACACCAGACCGTCGTTCGCGATGGCGACGCCGTGCACCGGGCTGCGGAAGTGACGGCTGGGCTCAGCCCGCGGGTCGTACGGCGGCAGGTCCGTGTCGTCTGGGCGCTCACCGTACGCCCCCCAGTGGCGCTTGTACTCTCCAGTGTCGGAGTCGAACACGATCACACGGCGATTGCCGTAGCCGTCGGCGATGTAGACTTCGCTTGCAGCCGGGTCCACCTCGATCGAGGCAGGCCGGCCCAGGTTCTCCGTGTCGTTGCTACCGCGGTTCTGGTCGGCCCGCCCGATCTGCAGCAGGAACTCGCCATCGGCGGTGAACTTGAGCACGTGGGCGTCGCCCGCCCCGTTGCCGCCGATCCAGACGTTGCCCTGATGATCGAGGTGGATGCCGTGCTCGTTGTCAGGCCAGTCGTAGCCGTCGCTTGGCCCGCCCCACGAACGCACCACGTTCCCCTCCGGGTCGAACTCGATTACCGGTGGCGCCGGGACGCAGCACATCCCTTCCTCGCCGCGCTGTCTCGTGTCGAGTGTCCGCGGCCGGTGGACGATCCAGACATGGTCCTCCTCGTCGACCGCCACGCCGGAGACCTGTCCCAGGATCCAGTTGTTGGGCAGCTCGCTTGCCCAGAACGGGTCGACCCGGAATCGAGGAATGTCCGACGGGGCAGATCCGGTCTGGACGACGGTCGAGGCAACCTCTGTCTCGCTTTGCTCATCCGGGGAGGCGCAGGCCACCGTCAATAGGGTCAAGAGGATCAGCCCATCCACCATACACGAGTGCTTGTCATCGTTTATCGACATGCCGGATCCTTTCCAGAATCTAGGTGACTCCACTAAGAACGGTTTGTGCATAATCGCCTCACGGTCTCGCAGAGGCCAATGGCCTTGCCGTGGCTTTGACCGGCTCGGAGCCGTATGATCCCTCACAATGCGAGACCGAGGAACACGATCGCGGCCCAGAAGGGCCTTGCTCCCGAAGTCCGAAGCTAGCGCTGTGGCGCTTTTCCACTGAGGAGGATCGAACCATGAGGCTGCTATTGACCGCCGTTGCCCTGCTGACACTCGTCTCGCCGGCCATTGCCCAGCTCGCGGTGCCCAATGCCGCGGGTCTGACTTACGGCCACGTGCATCTGAATGTCACGGACGTCGAGCTGCACAAGCAGTTGTGGGCGGAGCACTTCGGTGGTGTGGTGACACAAAAGGGTTCGCTCATCGCGGTGCGGCTGCCCGGGTTGCTGGTGGCGCTCAGCGCACGTGAGCCGACCGGCCCGTCGCGGGGCTCCGTCATGGATCACTTCGGCTTCAAGGTCCGGAACATGGCAAAGTTCCTGGCCAAGTGGCGCGCCGCCGGGTATGAGGTTGATTCGGAGTTTCCGGGCGTCGAGGGTCAGGCGAACGCCTACGTGACGATGCCTGACGGCGTCCGGGTCGAGTTGCAGGAAGACCAGATGCTGCAGGTGGAGGTCTCTGGCTATCACATCCACTTCTTCACACCGAGGTACGAGGAGGTGCTTGCCTGGTATCTCGACGTCTTCGGGCTCGAGCAGCGGCCGCGCGGCACCATCCAGACGACCACCAACGTGCCGGGCATGAACATGAGCTTCGGCGATCCTCGGAACCCGCGCGGCACCATCCAGACGACCACCAACGTGCCGGTGGCGGCGGCCGCCCCCACCCGCGGGCGGGCGATCGACCACATCGGGTTCGAGCTCGACGACCTTGAGGCGTTCACCCAGCAGCTCAAGGCGAAGGGCATCGAGTTCGACACGGAGTTCCGCGAGATTGACACCCTCCAGCTCAAGATCGCCTACCTTACCGACCCGTCGGGTGTCCGGATCGAGCTGACCGAGGGCTACGACGCGTACTAACGACGTATCAACTCCAGAAGGGGTCCTATGACGCCGAGCTGTACGGGGAGCGGCCGGCTTTTACGCGTCTTTCATCGCTACGCCTGGAGGCTCGAGGGGGGGTACGCGGAGAATGGGAGGATTTCTTGACAGCCACTCGGACGCCTCTCGCTGAGGCCATCGCAGACGGCAGGGCCTGAAGTCGGACAGCTCCAGATTCTCCCAGCTCTTCTCAAGATTCAAGACCGGGCCGTACGAGTTCAGCGGGCCTGTTGACGCCGGCACCGGCCCGTTCATAGCCTGAGGCGACCAGGTTGATGGGCGGTGTGAGCTCGGGTGCCTCGAACGACCGCCTGATACGTTCCACCGGTACCTCGCCATAGGCCGTGCTGCGTTGCTTGGGGACGCGGCCGCAACTGCGAATGAGCTCTTCCATGCGAGCAGGGGCCAGCTCCTGACCATGTTCGGAACCGGCGGCCCGGGTGATCGACTCGTTCATGAGGGTGCCGCCCAGATCGTTCACTCCGGCGCTCAGACAGGCCTTCACTCCCGCTCTGCCCATCTTCGCCCACGACGTCTGGATGTTGCTGAAATGCGGGTGCAGCACGAGGCGCGCCACCGCGTGCATCAGTACAGCCTCCCGGAAGGTCGGGCCACGCCGCGCAAGGCCCTTCAGGTAGATCGGCGCCTCCATATGAACGAACGGCAGAGGCACGAACTCGGTAAAGCCGCCGCTTCGCTCCTGGAGGACGCGCAACCGGAGCAGGTGCCGAGCCCAGTTCACCGAGCCCTCGATATGACCATACATGATCGTCGCTGTGGTACGGAATCCGACACGGTGGGCGGTCTCCATCACCTCCAGCCACTGCGCGGTGTCGAGCTTATCCGGGCAGAGAACGTCTCGGATTTCGTCGTCGAGAATCTCGGCGGCGGTTCCGGGCAGGGTTCCCAGGCCGGA
>CAUZJF010000208.1:0-4738 GCA_963579975.1 Dehalococcoidia bacterium | reverse complement strand
CTTAACGAAGCCCTGGTGTCACTGGTGCGGACTACCGCTCCTTTCACCATGTGGATCCGGTTCTCGTGGTACTGGACCACAGACGCCCTTTCGGATTGGGCCGTCAGGAAACGCGTCCGAGAGGTCGCAATCAAGGACATAGCGGAAACGGTCGTCAGGGTCGAAGCGATGGAGCTGTAACCCAGCAGTATGACTCGGAGACGGAGACTTGGAGGAGACTATGGACGTTCTCGACTATCACCGCTCGTTCTTCATGACCGAATTGGACCTCGCGGCATTCCCGCCGACGACGGTCTCGGACCAGAGGCAGAACAACCACAACCGAGCACGCATCCGCATCGATTGCCGGTGTCAGGTCACCGAGCCGTCCGGAGCGACCATGGACTACTACCTCGGCGAGAGTTGCAAGACGGAGCGCGTCGGCGCAACGAGGGAGCTAGGCATCTTCACTCAGCCCAACTCCGACTTTCGACCGGTCGTATCCGAGGTCGATGGCATCATCATCAAGAGCTATGACCGCAATGGCAGAGCCGTTTCCCTCGACCCTCCGACGCTGGGCCTCCAGCCCGAAAGGCAGCCATTCGTGATGAGCGAGGTCTACATGAGTCACCGCTTCAAGCTCGTACATACAGCCGGAGATCTTCTCCTAACCCCTGAGTCCGTCGTCGAGGCGACTTCCGCCGGCAGGCCCATCGTAGCCCGGACCGAGTTCGAGAGCTCGGGTTACAAGGTGCTACTCGAGTACCCCGTGTTCACGATCAACGTGAGCGAGCGCCACGTCTTCTACCAGACCGACACGGGCCCGGTCATCTACCCCGACTTCTCGAGCCCGTTCGAGACGCGACCTGAGGCCTTCTGGCTCGCCTACTGCGCCTTCAACACCCCTGACTGGGCGGAGTTCATCTTGCAGAAGCCCACGCCGGTGGGGGAGGGGATCGCGGTCAACCACTATTCCGAGTCGGTCTGGGTCGATTGCACGAATACGCTGATAGCGACGGAGTAGCTCGAGCGCCTTGGGATCGTGGGTGACGATGCGGCCCGTTGATCAGAGCCGTAAAATGTCAGCGTCGTATTCTTTATCACTGGGCAGGTCGGGCCGTTCTGCGACGGCCTTCGCTATCTGGTCGCATCGTTCGTTTTCAGGATCGCCAGAGTGACCTTTTACCCATTCATACTTGACTTCGTGATTGCCGCATGCCTCCAAGAGTCTTCCCCAAAGGTCTGGATTCAGTGCTCGCTCTTTATCATTCCGCATCCAGCCGTTGTCGCGCCAGCGCTTCGCCCATCCTTCTTGAAGTCCACGGAGTACGTAGGACGAGTCACTCCGCAGAGTGACGAGACATCGCTCCTTCAATGCTTCGAGGCCAACTATAGCGGCCATCAACTCCATGCGGCTATTCGTGGTACGCCGATACCCGCCGCAGAGCTCTTTTCGACTATCTTTGTATCGGAGAATGACGCCATACCCTCCTGGACCGGGGTTCCCTAAGCATGACCCATCGGTTGAGATGACCACTTGTTTGAGCTTGGGCCCAGTTTGGCTCAATTCCTGATGCGGGGACGCATCCAGACCGGTAGCCGACAAAACGAAATGATTCAGGCGAGTTTTCCTCGATGGGTGCCTAAACTTGCGGATGGCTTTCTTCTGGATCTGCCGGACGCGTTCTCTCGAAACGGGTCAGTCCCAAGCGTCGTCGTACTGGCCCACATTCGCGCGCGTCTGGGCCTTGCCGTCTTGGAGCCCGTACCTCAGGACCAGGACACGTCCCTCATGTACGGTCAAGGTGGAAAGGACGTCACCGATGACTGCCGTGATTTCGGAGTCTATCTGGCTCGGCTCGACGCCAAGTACGTCTGAGGTCAGACGGATGCGGCCTTCACGGTCCAAAGCTATCAGTTTCGGAGAGTTCTCTTTAGGCGAGCGGGTCATGCCAATTGATCACTAGGTTCTATTTGTGTGACTGGCCATACCCCAAAGAAAGACAGCTACCCCTTTTGTCGACAGACACGCGCTTGGCGGCTAACGGTCGTGGAATCAACCTTGCGTCCGAAGCCACGCCGCTCGTAGAATCGGCCACCTAACCGACGTTTGATATGCGAGTCGAGAACGTGTTACATCCCTCGACCGAGAGGCCAACCAACCAGACCAAGGCGGTCCGATGACCAACAGCATGAAGGCGTTCATATTAGGCGCCTCGGTGTTAGTGCCGTCGGTGTTTGCGGAGCGTCTCATAGTTGACCTGATGGTCCATACAGGAATGAGCTTGGCGAACGCAATTGCTAGCGGCACTGTAATGGTCACGTTTCTTCTGATATGGATTCTCCTAATGGTTTCGCTGTTTCTCGACGCCCGGATTATAGGCAAATGGGAAGGCTATGTCTTGGTCGTCCGCGAAAGACTGGTAGCGTCAATCCGCTCACCCTGGCCATACGTGCTGTCTATCTGCAGTCGCTCCCGATTTGTCGGAAGAGGGCGTTAGCTCGTCGAGACTACGTCCGAGAAGAACGCCAGTAGCTCCCGGAGCGTCCCGTCCGGCGCCTCCTCCGGCAGGAAGTGGCCGCAGTCGACGGCATGGCCGCGCACGTCGTTGGCCCGTTCACGCCAAACATCCAGCATATTGAGCTTTGCACCCGTCTGCCATCCCGGCCGTTTGGGCATGTTCCAGCCCCAGAGTACCAGGACCGGGCAGGTCAGCTTGCGTCCTCGGTCTGCGTCATCGTGGACCAGGTCGAGCTCGACGGCCCGGTAGTCCGCGCAGGTCGCGCGGACGGTTTCCAGGTCGCTGAAGCACCGCAGGTACTCGGAGTAGGCCTCGTCGGTGATAGCGCCTTCGACCGCCGTCCACCGCTCCAGCAGGAAGTCGAGGTAGTCCCTAGCGCTGTTGCCGATCAAGGTCTCCGGGAGCGGCGCGGGCTGGCGCATCAGCAGCCAGTGGAACCACGCGAAGGCCAGGCTGCTATCCATGTTCTCGAAGGCCGCCTGGGACGGCACAACGTCAAGCGACGTGAAGCTCTTTACGCGGTCCGGATGGTCGAGCGCCATACGGTAGCCGACCCTGGCACCGCGGTCGTGTCCGACAACGTGGAACGAATCGAAGCCAAGTCTGTCCATGACTTCCAACTGGTCGCCAGCCATCGTCCGTTTGCAGTAGACGTTGTGGTCACCGTCCGAGGGTGGCTTTCCGCTGTCGCCATAGCCTCGGAGGTCGGGCGCCACCACCGTGGCGCTCTCCGCGAGCCGAGCCGCAATCTTGTGCCACATGACGTGGGTCTGTGGGTATCCGTGAAGCAGCAGCACCGGCGGCCCGTTGCCGCCGCGCACGAGATTGATGGTGGTGCCCGAGGTTTTGATCTGCTCTGTTGTGAACCCTTCGAACATCCCTCGCTCCTAAGGGGTTATGCGCTGAAATTGCAATGCGGAACCGTGGTTCGACAAGCTCTCAAGTAACTGTCCCGGATGCGAGCGTTGTAGTGCAAGGGAATTCCCCCTCATCCTAGCCTTCTCACACGAGGGGAGAAGGGACACGAGCGCGCCTTATAGTTACTTCCCTATGTTCAGTCCGCCCTGCGGACGTAGGTCTGCTCACCACGAACGGATTTTGTTGGCATCGCGAATGGATGTCTAGATTAGTCACGCTTTGGGCGGGTACAGCCGTTCCAGGTTGCCGCCCATGAGGCCCGCGCGCTCCTCCTCGGTCAGGAAGTCGCACCGCTTTTCGTACAGAATGCGCGATTGGCGATAGGTCATCACCTTCTCGCACCCCGGCATGTCCGACCCGTACATCAGCTTCTCCGCGCCTACCGCTTCCGCCAGATCGCGAATAATCTGCGCTGCCTCCGGGAGGTACGGCGCGAAATCGACGTCGTAGATCTGCTTGTGGACCATCAGCTCGATGCTCCAATTTGGCAGCCCGATCAGGTCGATGATCTCGGCGGGCACCTTGAAGCGGTCTTGATGCGATGGGTCGAATCGCAGGTTCTCAAGGCCGTGGGTCAGCACCGACGGGATGTGGGGATGGGAGCGGCCCCATCGCGCGAACTCTTTGATTTCCTTCAGATACTGTTCCATTCGCGGCTGCCGTCGATTCGCGGCGAACCAGTGGACCGGGGCACCCAGGTCGGCCACCAGGTCCCACAGCGGTTCGAGGACAGAGTCGTTGAGCCCGAAGGCGAAGTCGTTGTGACAGAATCCGCCAGTCGAGAAGTAGAGGCCCGCAAAGCCCAGGTCCTTGATCTGGTGCCTCAGGCGCTCGAGCTGGTCGGGCTCGTGGCCATGCCACTCGTCCACCTGCGCTAGAGCGACCAGACGGTCGGGGTACTTCGCGATGGCGTCGCTGAGGTAATCGTCCAGCCGCCCATACAGCCGGTCGTGCTGGATGACCGCCCTGTCGACGCCCACGTAGTCCATCTGTACGATCGCCTGCTCCGGCGTCGATGACAGGTCGGCGTACGCCGGAGGCCCGTGCTGGAAATAGTAGTCTTCGCCGTTGTGGGTGAAGAGGACCCTGCCATACGGACCGATCCGGAAATCGACGTCCGGAAGCCACGAGACGCCGTCGCCGTCGCCGAGCAAGACCGACTCGGTGAACGGCTCGTTGTCCCGGACCCTCCGGTAGCCGCCCGGCCCCGGATAGCGGAGATGGTACTGCGTCTCTTTCAGGCAGTCTTCGTCGAACGCATCGCCCTCCACGATCGACGGAAAGACGTGCATATGCGCGTCGAAGACGGTCGTCATGCT
>CAUZJF010000207.1:0-4739 GCA_963579975.1 Dehalococcoidia bacterium | reverse complement strand
GTGACCGAGTGCGCCTCTCGGTACTCCATCCGGCCCTTGGTGCCGTTGAACGAGACGTGGAAACCTTCCTGGGGCAGGTATGCGTTGAGGGAGTAGTTGAGCACCACGCCGGTACGGTACCGGACCAGGAGGCTCATGGTGTCCTCGATAGTGATGTTGTCGCCGAATACGTTGCGATCGCGGACGTATCCGTCGTGCTTCTCGGCGTCCAGGTAGAGGCCCCGGAGCTTCTCGTTGGCGGTCAAATCGATGGCGAAGGAGTCATCGGCGGTATCGCTGCCGTGGTAACGATCGTACTTCACAGCCTGTCCACGTCGCTCCGCGTTCGCGCGGCCGTAGAAGGCCAGGCGCCCCATCCCGTAGACGGTCTCCGGAACGGCGTCGAGCCACCAGTTCACCAAATCGAAGTGGTGAGTTGCCTTGTGTACGATCAGGCCGCCTGACTTGTCCTTCTCCCGGTGCCACCGACGAAAGTAGTCGGCGCCGTGGCTCGTGTCGAGCATGTAGTCGAGATCGGCGTGGATGACCTCCCCGATGACGCCTTCGCTGAGCATCTTCCGGACCGTGGTGACCCCGGGTCCCCAGCGGTAGTTGAAGGTAACGCGCAGACGCTTGCCAGTCCGTTCTACCGCTTCGAGGATTGCGTTGCACTTCTCTGCGTCGATAGTCATCGGCTTCTCGGTTACAGCGTCGCAGCCAAGCTCCATGGCCCGTATCACGTACTTGTGATGGAGTGCGTCGATGGTCGTGACGATGACCGTGTCAGGTCTCGTCTGCTCGACCATGGCGTCGAACTCGTGAGCGTCGAAGGTCGGAACTTCGTGGTATCCGAGCTCTCGCACAAGCCGATCGTTATGGTATTCGAGGCGGGCCGGATTAGGGTCGCAAAGCGCAACCAGCTCCCCCTGGTGTTTGAACCTGGTGGCCAGCGGGTCGATGAACATCACGGCACGGCCTCCCGTGCCGACCAGCGCATATCTAGTCTTTCGTGTCATGTAGGGCTGTCTCACTCTACGAAACTGTCTCTGAGGTTTTCGATCTGTGCGGCAGTCAGGCCAATCGTCCGAAGATACGATTCGACACCGCCGAAGTCCTGACGGACCAGTTGCAGCATCTCGATCATGATCGAGGGAAGGGCCAAAGTCTCGAGAACTCGCCCGAACACAAGGTCGTCGTGGGACATCCAACGCGGGGCCCCCTCGGCAACGAACCGGTCGACGAGACCCTGTGCGCTGAGAGAGTAGCCCTCCGCGATGGCCTCGTCGGGAACGCCGGCGATCGCGAGGAGTAAGGCCGCAATGATGCCGGCCCTGTCTGTCCCGCCGGCGCAAAAGAATACTGCCGCCGATCCGTCGCCGTTACAGAGGGTCGTGAGAACGTCTCGGACCGGCGAGCGGCGAGCGTCCATCAAGGCAACGTATGAGTAGGCAAGCGAGCGCTCCGGAGCGCCGAGATCGAATCCCGGCGGGGGCGGGTCGCCCTGGAGATCGTGGTGATGGTAGCCGATACCGGGCCGACCGGCGAAGGAGGAGGGCAACAGCTCTGTCTCCAGGTCTGTCCTGAGGTCTACGTCGGTACGGATACCGTAGCCCAGAAGGGTCTCTTGCGACTCCGCTGGCAGCCCCGACAGGAGGTCCGCACGAACGAAACGTCCCAACCTGGTCCTTCGCCCGTCCTTGGCAGGATGGCCACCCAAATCACGGACATTGTAGACGCCGGACACATCGATGCGGCGTTCGGAGGATAACGGTACAGGTCGCCGCACTACCTGGACTCGAGTACCGACTTCAGCGTCTCCAACTCCTGCAGCATTCGCCTGTTCATGGATTTGCGGACAAAGGACCCTAACAAGTAGGACACGATATTCGTCATGACGCTATCGGAACCGGCGTCGATGGTATTGGTGACCCTGGTGCTGCCAACGTAGGTCGTAAGCTCGATGAGGATCTCAAACGGGAAGGGGCCCTCGGTCGATTTGGCGCTGAACCTGCTCGGCGGGTTGAACTCGGTTACCTCGTATTCGACATCGAAGGTCTTGCCACGATATCTATACTTGCTTCTGAGCTTCGCCCCTACTTCGAGGTCGCCCTCAGACACCTGCGCACCGTCGGAGACGCCCTCGACCCACTCTTCCATCTTCCCAAAGTCGGAAACATAGGCCCAGACATCCTCGATACCCTTATTGATGATCAGCTCTGCCGAGCCCTGCATGTCTCATCATCTCCTCGACGCTCAATGCGTCCGAATGCCGTTCCATTATATAGCACCCGTAACCGGCTTATGCTTACGGCGCCGTGGTCCGGGCTGACCAAAAGTAGAGGACGCACCTGACCGGAAGGGTGTAGCCAAGCGTGTCCCAGACTGGTTACTATGCTCCCTTGCCTGCCCGGTCCGGAGCGTTCACCGGATAATGCTGTGGGAGATTGCTGCGTTGAGTCACCTAACTCGACTGGCCTTGGGCTCAAGACCGGTCACAATTCTCGTCATTCTGCTCGTGCTGGTCGGCGGTGTGTTCACGTACCGCTCACTTCAAGTCGAGCTATTTCCGCAGATTGAGTTCCCCCTCGTTTCCGTATTCACTTTCTACCCTTCGGCCAACCCCGTGGCGGTCGTTGTAGACGTTACGGACCCCATAGAAAATGCGATCTCCGGCGTCGAAGGCCTGGATCAGATCCAGTCGATTTCGTCGGAGAACCTGTCAGTGGTCCTGGCCAACTTTGTCTTTGGGACCGACATGGCAGAGGCGGAGCGGACAATCCAGAGCCGGATCGGTAACGTCTCGTTCCCCAACGGGGTTGAAGACCCTACGGTGGGCCGGATCAACGTGGATACCTTCCCGGTCCTCCAAATCAGCATTCTCGGCGACCGCGAGATATCGGAACTCCAGGGTATCGTGGAGTCGCTGGTGATTCCGGCGATTACGAAGGTCGATGGTGTGTTCAGCGCGGACCTGTCGGGAGCGGTCGACACTCAGGTCCTGATCACCGTGGACCCGGACCAGCTTACAACCAACGGCATTTCGTTATTCCAGATATCTCAAGCGCTCGAAGAGAACAACGTCACGTTTCCGGCGGGGTCGATTACCGAGGACGGACAGACCTACCCGATACGCACCACCCATTCGTACAACTCCCTGGACGAGATCCGGGACCTGGTCATCGGCTTCCCCGCATCCCAGCCCGGCGCCGGCGCACCCGGCAGAGCGACCAACATCGCCCCTGTGCTCATCTCGGACGTGGCAACCGTGACCGTAGGCGCGGGTTCGGCTACGAGCATCTCACGCACCGACGGCACGCCGAGCCTGGGCATAAGTGTGCTGAAGGACCCCGATGCCAATACCGTCGACGTCACCACCGCCGTTATGGACAACCTTGAGGCGCTCGATCTACCCGATGACGTTCGGATCGCAACCGTCCTGAACGACGGCCCCGACATTCAGGCACAGATAGACACGTTACAGCGCGAGGCCGTGGCCGGGTTTGTATTCGCCGTCCTGGTTGTGTTCGCGTTTCTGGTGACAAGGCGCCCGTCACTCGCCAAGGGACTTCGGCTCACCCTGCGTCCGACCATCGTGATTGGGCTGTCGATTCCTCTAAGCATCTTTACCGGCATCCTGATCATGAGTTTTCAGGGTATGACTCTGAATTTCATGACGCTTGGAGGTCTGGCGATCTCGGTAGGACGTGTCGTGGACGATAGCATCGTCGTTTTGGAGAACGTCTACCGCCATATTCAGCGCGGTGAAGATCGGATAAGAGCAGCACAGGCGGCGACCAGAGAGGTCGCTCCGGCAATCACCGCATCGACACTTACGACTATAGTCGTGTTCCTGCCGCTGGCCTTTCTCCAGGGGCTGGTCGGCTCCTTCTTCACTCCGTTCGCTCTTACCGTCTCCTACGCGCTGGTAGCGTCGCTTCTCGTTGCGCTTACCGCCGTTCCGGTCCTTGGATCGATTCTGCTGCACGACGGGGACATAGCCTCGCCGGCAGACTCCGGGGACGAGTCCGGCGAAACCGAGACCTGGATGCAGCGCCTGTACGCACCGGTACTGCGTTGGTCACTGACCCACAAGCTGGTCACCCTCGTTGTCGCTTTGCTGCTGACGGTAGGCAGCCTCGGGTTGTTGTTAGTTATTCCAGTCAACCTTTTCGGGTCCGGAGGCGCGCGATTCCTGGCGATCAACTTGACCTTGGCCCCGGGCTCTTCAGTCGAGACTACCCTTTCAGAGGTCGACCAGATTGAGAGCGTGCTGGGAAGGTTGTCCCGCGAGGGCGCAGTGGACCTTTACCAGACAACAATCGGGAATCCCGAAGCAGGCTTCGTCCCTGGCGGGGGATCCGGGATCGGTGGGTCCAGCCAGGCCAGTATTTTCGTTCGACTGGGCGACAATGCCCCGGAAGACATTCTCGAAAAGCTGCGCGGAGAGCTCGACGGTCGAGAGGGCCGCACCCTTACGATTACCGAAATCTCAGAAGGCCCGCCGGTGTCCGGCGTGGACATCATCGTCACTGGCGACGATTACGACGCCATGTCGGACGTTGCCCGCACGCTCGCGGCAGAGCTCAGCACGGTCGACGGCATCGTCGATGTGACCAGTGACTTATCCGCGGGCAGGGACGAGATCGTAGTCGACGTCAACCCGACCGAGGCGTCGAAACTCGGCTTGAGCACACTCACCGTGGCGTTTCAGGTGAACCAATTCCTGGTCGGCCGGCCAATCACCGAAGTCGATCTCGACG
>CAUZJF010000206.1:0-4746 GCA_963579975.1 Dehalococcoidia bacterium | reverse complement strand
CGACCAGTCCAACGCTCTAAACCCGAATGGCAACAACCAGAGAAGAAAAGATAGCCAGCAACACGGTCTTCGCCGGCAAGCTCGTCCGCGTAAGGGTAGACACGGTGGAGCTGCCTGACGGTAGACAGGCCTTCCGTGAGGTCGTTGGCCACCGCGCGGCCGCCGTGGTCGTCCCCATCGACGCCGATGGAAATGTGGTCCTCGTCCGCCAGTACCGCTACCCTGTCGGCGAGGATCTGCTCGAGGCGCCGGCCGGTGTCATGGAAGAGGGCGAAACGCCCGATGAGTGCGCCATCCGCGAGCTCCAGGAGGAGACCGGCCACCGTGCTCGCAGTCTCGTTCGCCTGGGCCAGTTTTGGTCGGTACCTGGGTTCTGCGACGAGCTGATGCACGTGTATCTCGCCCGGGACCTGGAGCCCAGCGAGCTGGAGGCCGACCCGGACGAGAACATCACGAATGAGCTGGTCCCGTTCACCTCGGTCGTCGAGCTGGTCAGGACAGGCGTCATACAGGACGCCAAGACTATCGCAGCACTGTTAATGGCCACACATTTCGAATCAGGAGGAGTAACAGATGGCGACTCTCGATGATCTTCTGGCCCAGGTCGATTCTCTGGAGCCGGATATCGTCAAGCTGGAACAGCAGCTTGTCCGTATACCCTCCGTCAACACCGGCTTCATGCCGACAGGGAACGAGACTGCGGTCGCCGAGTTCGCGCGAGACTGGCTCGTCGAGGATGGAATCGATTGCGAGATACTCGAGTCCGCGCCGGGAAGAGGCAGCCTCATCGCCCGGATCGATGGGCAGTCCGGGACCGCCGGCTTGATGTTCATGTCTCACCTGGATGTCGTGCCCGTCGAGAACGAAGGCAAATGGCGCTTCCCGCCTTTCAGCGCCACCGTCTCGGAGGGGCGTGTTTACGGCCGAGGTGCGTCCGATTGCAAGTCGCTGCTGACCGCCCAGCTGATGGCGACCAGGTTACTCAAGCGGAACGGCATCGATCTCATGGATGGCCTGATACTGGCATCGGGCGCCGATGAGGAGCACGGTGGCCGCTACGGCTTCGGCTGGCTCGCCGAGCACCATCCCGAGAAGATCACCGCAAAATGCGCCGTGAACGAGGGTGGGGGCTCACCGACGGATGCCGCTGGCAGCCTGGGCTACATAGTGAACCTGGGCGAAAAGGGCAGGCTGCAGGTCGAGATCGAAGTTAAAGGGACCAGTGCCCACGCGTCGACGCCATGGTTGGGGAACAACGCGTCGTACACGCTGGCCCGAGTTTTGCAGCGTATCCAAGCGTACGAGCCGGAGCGCGACACGTCGGCCGAGATCTTCAAACATCTGTCGACCTTCGCCATTGAGCATAAGCCTTCTCCTGAGAACGTCGACGAGATCATCGTCGACGTGGAGCGTGACAACCCATCCCTTGCTACGACACTGCGGGCGGCCTCTCGGATGACCTTGACGCCGACTATGATCAAGGGCGGCATCAAATCCAACAGCGTGCCCGAGTCGATCAACGTGACCTGCGACGTACGGACACTGCCCCACCAGGACGACGAATATCTGCGTGGCGAGCTGTCGAAGGTCCTGGAAGGCATCGAAGGTGTCGACTTCGAGATCGACTACATGGCCGTCCCCAACTCGACGCCCTACGAGACCGACTTCATGGAGCGCATCAAGCGCGCTACCGAGAAGGTGGTTGGCAACGACCAGATCAGGTGGGTGCCTGGCCTCTGCGTTGGCTTCACCGACTCGCGGTTCACGAGGCCACTAGGAGTACAGACCTACGGTTTCACCGGCACGCACCCCGCCGACGACCCGATGCTGACGATGGTCCACGGAACCGACGAGTCCGAAGGGATCAAGAGCCTGGTCAGCAGCACCAAGGTCATGCTAGCGCTGGCCTACGACCTGCTGGCGGTCAAGTAGCCGCTGGCGCTACACCCGCCAACGGCGGCCATGACGCTCGATGGCGTCCCAGTTGAGCATGGCGCCCAGTCCGTTGCCGCCGGGGAACCAGAAGTAGCCGTCTTCGACTCGCTCACGCGGCTCCACCAGGTCGGCTCGCCATTCGTTCTCGAACACGGCGTGCTCCAGCGGGAATGATGCCGGCGTCGAGGCCTGCACGTGTGCGCTGGCCAGTAGGGACAACGGGCCGAAGGGGCTGTGGCATGAGGTCCGGACGCCCGATTCAGCTGCCGCGCGCGCAGCCATTGAAGCGACTGCCACTCCGCCGCACCGCTGGACGTCCGGCATTATGATGCTGACGCCGCCGTGCTTTACCAGATTGTCGAACGCTTCCTCGCCGTAGGTGCTGCCTCCGGCGACCACCGGGATTGTGACCTGTTGGGCGATCTTCCCCAGGTCGTCGACGTTTTCGTCCCTTTGGGGGACCGGGTCCTCGAAGAAGATGACGCCCAGCTCCGCAAGCTCTTTGGCGACCAGGGGAGCGGTATCGACGTCGAAACCTCCGTGGCAGTCGACCAGGAGGGCCACGTCGGGCCCAGCCGACGAACGCATAGCCGCGAGCCTCTCGAACCCTACGGACGCGGCGTCCAGCACGTCATCGGCCGATCGGGCCTGCCCCATCTCGTCGAAGGGGTCGGTTTTGAGGTGCCTGAACCCGGCTTCCACGGCCCGCTCAGCCGCTTGCCCGAAGTCCTTGGGGGTGCGACGCTTCAACACGTCCCGCAGGTAGCGGTTGAGGTTCGCGTATAGTTGCACACGGCCGCGTGGTCTTGCTCCCAGGGCCTCGGTCATGCCGATGCTCGCGTGCTGGCACTGGAGCTCGATTACGGCAGTGCGGAGCGCCCCGACCACAGAACGCACTACCCCGTCGGTCTGTATGCGGGCGCGGTCGATTTTGAGTAGCGACTCGATCTTCGACTCATCCTCTATTGCGAGACCACTGAGTGACAAGATCGCCTCTGCGATTGCGTTGGCTCTGCGGGCCACTTCGGCGCCTGGGAACTCGACCGTCGCCGTCGCTCCCTGCTCGTCGGTGATCGCGGCGAACCCCCAGCTCTTGACGTCGTTGACTTTGACTCCACCGAACTCGACGCTCTTGAGCTTGATCGGTTGCACTATCGCCTCCAACTGATGCGATGAATCCTGGATTCGGCGGCAAGTCTAGCACGAGGAAAACGGTCTCGCTTGGACCCCTTCGTTTTCGTGGCGCCTGCCAATATCGGATGGTACACTCAAACTGAGCGCAATGGACTCCACGAACCCCCTGATCATTCACCAAGAGCCTAAGCAAGAGGCCCCCACTATGTTAGTGGCTTTCTCGGGCTGGCCCGCCGCCGCCGAAGCCGCGACAAGGGCGTTACGATATCTCGTCCGGAATCTTGGGGCCACCAAGTTCGCCGAGATCGATCCTGAGGAGTTCTACGACTTTACCGTGGTCCGGCCTCACCTCCGGAAGGGGAAGGCCGGGGGCAACCGGTCTTGTACTGGCCGGCCAACGACTTCTACCATAACGTGCCCGACGGTGACGCGTCTCGAGGGCTTGTTATCTACTTGGGCACGGAACCGAGTCTCAGATGGAGGGCGTTTTAGAACGTAATTCTGGAGACCATCGACCTGATGGGGGTCCAGCGAATAGTCTCCATCGGCGCGCTTCTCGCCGCAGTTCCTCACACCAGAGAGACCCCGGTGACCGGCCGGGCCAGTGCGCAGGCGCTCCGCGGTAAACTGGAGTGGTTTGGGAGTGAAGGATACTGGGTACGAGGGGCCTGTCGGTATACACACGGCGTTCATGGAAGCGTGTATCGAGAAGGGCCTGGAATATACGAACATCTGGGGCCACAGCCCTCACTACGTTACAACGTCCCCCAATCCGAAGGCGAGCCACGGGCTATTGACCAAGCTACGTGGATTCGTGGACTTCGACGTCGACATGGAGGAGCTGAGGCTGGCGGGCGAGGCTTTCGACGAGCAAGTCACGAAGTCGATTGCCAAGCAGGGCGACGTCACGACCTACGTCGAGCAACTGGAGCGGCAACACGACGCCAGGCGGTCGGACGAAGACGAGATCCCGGCGCCGGAAGGGATGGTCGAGGAGCTTGAGCGGTTCTTGAAGCGCGATAGGCGCTCCGGCGACGGCGGAGACCACAACTAGCTCCGCCGCGTCTGCCCGGCGACTATCTACGCGTTGGTTCGCTACGCCCGCCACGGCACACATGTCTGAAGAATCAAGTGCGCCCATGAAAAGGCCCGAAGACGGCCACGTAACACTGAACGGCACCGGTTTTCGCTATCGCGACTGGGGCGACCAGGGCCAGCCGGTCGTGCTGCTCCACGGTCTGGCTTCGACGTCCCACATCTGGGACCTGGTAGCGCCGCTCCTTAGCTCCGACTTCGCGGTGGTGGCCCTTGACCAGCGTGGACACGGAGAGAGCGACAAGCCGGCTACCGGGTACGACTTCGCCACGGTCGCTCGGGACCTCCAGAGCTTCGTCGATGCCTTGGGCCTCCAGAATCCGATTGTGGTGGGCCATTCGTGGGGTGGCAACGTCGCCGTCGAGCACGCTGCGACCTATCCGTCGGCGGCTCTGGGTATATGCCTGTTAGACGGCGGCACCATCGAGATATCCGCGTGGCCTGATATGTCCCTTGCCCGCGCCAGAGAGGAGCTGGCGCCGCCGGACTTCACCGGGGTCACGCTCGACGAACTGCGCGAACGATCGAAGGGCCGAGATTGGGGGTTCGAGATAACCGATGAAGTCGAGAGGATCATGCTTT
>CAUZJF010000205.1:0-4756 GCA_963579975.1 Dehalococcoidia bacterium | reverse complement strand
AGGGGCGACCTCTCTACCAGCCCCGAAGCCAGAGCGGTGACCGTCAATATGACGGCAATTAGCGCAAATACGAAAACGAAGTCAGGCAAGTAGCAGGCCTAAAACGTGGATCGGAGCGTTGTCCCTCGGACTCGGTAAGTAGAGCGGTGTCTCCAGAATATCCCTGGTACGACGGCCCAGGCCAGTACCTTTAGGGCTGTCCCGCGGGCTAGTTTGGTAACCCAACCTATGAGACCCGGCTACGGCACGTCGCTCCAAAGCGCCATACCAGCGATTGAAACCAACGAGCCGCCGTCGACGTCGGCCGGGCACTGAGCGTAGTCGAGGAGCTCACCTTTAACGCCGTCCATGAGCCTTAGAGCGAGATAGATCGGCGGCAGTCCGCATATCTTCCGAGCATCCTGTTCATCGCGGGAAAGGGATAGGAACCTTTCGGCGTCGCCATCGCGAATGGCTTGGATCGACCTCGCGTCCTGGACCGACAGGTCTGTTCGCCCCAAGGAGTCAATCGCGCCCGGGTCGTCGAAGACCGGTCCGACGTGGGCGAGGTCACCGGCTGCTATCACAAGCGTGCGTCTGTTCGAGATTACGCTCCGGAGGTAATCGACGGTCGCGTGCAGGGTGTCGGAATCAGCTTCCTCCGCAACGCCGGTGACGATGTGGTGGAAGGAGCCGCATAGTACCGGCACGACGGGGCACGTCCGGCCGCCAAGGAAATACTGGAGCCAGACGGCCGCCAGCTCGATCGAATGCTCGCTGACGTGGTGTAGCTCTTCCGCGAACGCACGCTCTTCCCCAAGCACGTTCGCGAGGCCATCGACGACGTCGACGTCGGTGGGCAGAAATCCGAGGGGAGTGGTGTAGCTCTGGCGGGTCGGGGTGACGGTACCCAGGTCCCCAGCATGGTCCGTCCCGAGTATGATGACGAGCTCGATGTCCTCGATAGCTCCTGCACACCGCTTCCATAGCTGGGCATAGGTCGCCCACCCGCGCTCGTAGTCGATGTGGGGCGAAACGACGCCCAGAAGGGTCTTTGTCGAAGCTCCGTTGACACCAGGTGACTTAGCGCAGTACTCGTCCAGCTTTGCCCGCAACGCCTCGGGGTCGGAAGGGTAGACCATGTCGGCATGGGAAGGCTTGCGATGGTCTGCCTCTCGATAGGCCTTCAGGGCGTCGGCCAATGCCTGTTCGTACGACCCGTTCTCAAAGACGAGCGCGCCGTCCAGGCCTTCGAGGAGCTCGACTATGCGTGCGGTCGACAGTTGTAGGCCGGTCCGAAGGGCCAGGCTTGTCCGCAGTCCGTCGGCGTCTCTTGTGCCGTCGCACAGAGCAAGAAGTGGCGCAAGCTCCCGCGGCACCAGCACCGCCTTGTCGCTCAGTCTGAGGGGGTCACGTAGGTAAATGAGGTGTTCACCCTGCACTTCGACAAGCTGCGGATCGAGGGAACGCAGTTTGGGAAAGACCGGTGGGCCGTGGGAATTTGTCATCCGATACGTATGCGTACTGCGAACGGTGTTTGGAGATTCCCCGTCAGGCAATGAGATCGGACTGGATTTTCACTAACTCGATAGCCTTCTGCGTTTCGTCGTACCTTTCCGCCACGAGGAACTTGAGACTGCCCGTAGCCGCGTCGTTCAGCTGCAGGCCCAGCCTCCGCTGGAACGTGTCCGCGAGCCGATCGGTGACCAGTCCCTGGGCCCAGCACTCTTCGGTGCCGAGACGGTTCACTGCACGGGTGGCGCACTCTTCGATAGCCCCGGATGCAACCCATTCCGAGAGCATCGCCGCCCGCTCCTCTTCGCGCGTCTGGACCACGTTCGCGGCCTCGAGAACGGCCAGGTTGTAGTCAGCCATGGCCTCCCAGATCCTTTGAAACTATTGCCCCTCCAGGTAGCAAAGCTCGAAGAGGATCTCTCTGACGATGTACTCCTCTTCCTTGAGGATGTGCACCCAGGCCAACCCGAACAGCTCGACGCGGATAGCGCGTTGAATTCGTGGCGGAACGCGGCCTCTTTAACACCAGCGGCCGATGGGTCCGCCCTGGCGATTGCGATGTAGAGGGTGTCCCAGAAGACGGTATCATGGTCACCCCCACGGACCTGCGGCCTAAAAACGTGGGAAATGTAGTAGTCGTGACAGAACTCTTCGATACCTACTTTTTGCTTGAAGAGCCGCATGACCTGCCTCCTCCGCTCTATCCACTCAGTCTGGCCGTCCGTGACGATAGCCGGGAAGAGGAACACCGAGCCCAGGCAAAGTTAGCATGCCAAACAAAGATTGGGAAGGGGTGTCCCATTGGCGTCGTGGGTCCGGCATGACGATGCCTATCGGTGACTCGCCAAAGAGGGTTCATTTCCGTTAGCATGACTGACAACGATATGACTACGAACAAAGGCAACGGACTATCCGAAACACGACAGTCAGCGACCTTTGGGGGCGGTTGCTTCTGGTGCCTCGAAGCCGTCTACAACGAGCTGAACGGCGTGGAGACAGTCGTCTCCGGGTACGCGGGCGGCCACGTTGCCAACCCGTCGTATCACGACATTTCCAACGGAACGACGGGACATGCTGAGGTCGTTCAGATCACCTTCGACCCCGCCGTGATCGGCTACAAAGAGATACTGGATATCTTTTTCACTATCCACGACCCGACGACATTGAATCGCCAGGGGCCTGATTCCGGAACTCAATACCGGTCGGCTATTCTCTACCATGACTCCGATCAGAGGTCGACCGCCGAAGACGTGATCGCGGAGGTCACGGAAAACGAGCTGTGGGATGCCCCGATCGTTACCGAAGTCAAGCCGCTGGAAACCTTCTACGAGGCAGAGGACTACCACCAGAAGTACTTCGACAGGAATCCGCTGCAGCCGTACTGCCTTGCCATCATCAGACCGAAGGTCGCCAAGTTTCGCAAGAAATACCTCTCGAAGCTCAAGAAGGACGTGGCCCCTTGATCTCCACGGGGTAGTCAGCGATCTCGGGACTCCCGGCCGACGGTCGACCTATTCCAATTGGGCGTAAAGCATCGCCAATTCCGGCAAAGGCCTAAAGACCTTGAAGATGTACATCCTTGGCGCGGGGACGCCCACCTCTAACGCGGAGAGGTTCGGGTCATCTTACGTGTTCCAGGTTGGCGACGAATTCATCATGTTCGACTGTGGCCCGGCCACCACGTTCAAGCTCCGAAAGGCCGGCCTTAAACCCACTCAGGTCGACCATTTGCTCTTTACTCACCACCACTTCGACCACGACGTGGATTACCCGTGTTTCCTCCTCTCGCGTTGGAACGAGAGCATCGGACACGAGAACGAGCTGCAGGTCCTGGGTCCAACCCTGACCGAGCAGATAACCCACCGGCTGATGGACGAGAAGGAAGGGGCGTTCGCTCACGACTGGATCGCGAGGATCAACCACCCGGTGAGCCTGAACGCCCACACGTCCCGAGGCGGCAGTCTGCCGCGCCCTCCGCTCGTAGTGAACTCGCGAGACGTGGGCCCTGGCAAGGTCCACAGCGGCGCCACGTGGGAGATCACCGCGGCGCCCGCGGAACACGTGCAGCCGTGGCTCGATTCCCTGGCTTACCGGCTGGAGACGGAGGAAGGGACCGTCGTGGTCACCGGCGACACGCGCCCATGCCAGAGTGTCCAGGACCTGGCGTCGGACGCCGATCTCATGGTGTGCCTTTGCTCCTACGTCCAAGAGGACATCGAGGGCACCCCCGAAGCCGAATACATGTGCGGAAGCGTCTCCGCGGCCGAAATGGCGCAGGCCGCCGGAGCAAAAACCCTCGCGCTAGTACACCAAAGCCCCGCCCTCGACGATGTCGGCCAGACCGAGCGCGCTCTGGCCGACATCACCTCCGCCTACGACGGGACAGTGATCTGGGGTCGCGAGCTCATGACTATCGATGTGTGAGGTTAGGTCGACGACAAATGATTCAACCAGCGAAAGGAGCTAAGGCATGGTCAGAGGAACCGTAGCTGTTCTGCTGGTAGAAAAAGGCCCCAACAAGGCTCAGATGATCCCCCTGCTAGGAGGCAAGAATATTATGGGCCGGCAGTTGGACAGCGACGTCGTTGATACGGAAACTGGGGTATCGCGAAAGCATGCGGAAATCGTTGAGACCGACGACAGCTACCATCTGCGGGACTTGTCTAGCTCCAATGACACATACGTGAACGGCAACAGCATCGAGTCCAGAGAGCATTCCCTGGTCGACGGGGACAGGATTCAGCTAGGCCCAAGCAAGGTAATCTTTGTCTTCAAGAGCGACCGGGCGAATACGGCCGTATTTACATTACCAACACAGACCTAGCCTGCACCTGGACGCATGCCGAAAATTCCGACGTGTTGTTTGGGTCGACGGCGGCTCGTTGCGGTGATGTACTCCTCGTAGAAGACCGCACCGCGATTCGCCCTTGCAGCGAGCTTCGCCGATAGCGGTAGCGCAGTCGATCGCCCCCCCCCAATTCACTCACCGGCAGCGGTCCTTAGATTGGACGACAGACGTATAATGTACCGGGTTTGATTGCGGCTCGTAATCAGCTTGAGCAGAGTCCGGAATAGGAGACAGACAATGGGTGAACAGCTTCGACTACTATCGATTGGCGCCCACCCGGCGGACGTATTTGACCAATCGGGTGGGACGATGGCGCACCATTCCAGCCGCGGGGACCACGTCGCGTGCGCGGTGATCACCCATGGCGCACGCGTTCACGACGTGGTGATTAGCGAAGAAATGAGTCATCGCGAC
>CAUZJF010000204.1:0-4768 GCA_963579975.1 Dehalococcoidia bacterium | reverse complement strand
ATGTTGGCGGCGAACTTGGGGAGCTGACCGCTGCCCACCATCGTCTCCGGGTTGACCAGAAAGGGTAGGTACAATTCTTCGTAGCCGTGCTCGTTCGACTGGATGTCCAGCATCCAGGTGATAAGAGCGTGCTGGAGCCTGGCGCCTTTGCCTTTGAGCACGTAGAAGCGCGACCTCGATGTCTTTACGCCGCGCTGGAAGTCGATGATGCCCAGCTTCTCGCCCAGTTCCCAGTGGGGCAACGACTCGAAGTCGTAGGTGGGCAGCTCGCCCTCGGTGCGCACCACGACGTTCTCCGAATCATCGGCCCCCAACGGCGTGTCTTCGCTACGGATGTTGGGAATGGTGAGCAAGAGCGCTTCGAGCTCCTGTTGGGCCTCTCTGGTCGCGCCTTCGAGGGATTTGATACGGTCTCCGACATCCCTCATCTCGTCGATCATCTTCTGCGGCCGCTCCTTCATCCGGCCAAGCTCTCGGCTAACCTCGTTGCGTCTGGCCCGCAGCTCATCCGCTTCAGTGACGATCGACCGCCGGCGTTCGTCCAACTCGAGGATCCGGTCCACGGGCGGGTCGCCACCCCTGTCCCGAGTGGCCTTTCGGACCAGTTCCGGGTCGCTGCGTATCAGGTCGATGCTTAACAAAAAAGTTCCTCGGAGGCTGAATTGTACCCGTGGCAACACGAGGACGCAAAGGCCGCCAAGCCGAAGACAGGGTCTTTCGATTATCGCTCTACGGGGGGTCCTTCGACGGGCTCAGGACGAACGGATTGGGGGCTCTGTACCGAGGCGAGCTTGTCGGCCACAGCGAATCTCGGTGAGGCGCCGAAAACCGAGATTCGCTGTGGCCGAAGGAATAAGCATTGTGTCCGGCTTGTATAATGGGCGGCAACGTCCACCCTTGGGAGTGTGCACTTGTGACAGAACACGTAAACGCGGTCATTCACCACGATCAGATCTCACAGAGTCCCTCATACGGTGGTGTGATAGCCCTCAACGACGGGAGACTGATGTGGGGTTGGGGGTCGGGCCACGCCGACCCGGTCAGGCCGTTGATGGCCAACTTCTCGGAGGACGGCGGCGCGACTTGGACAGACCCCGTCGAGCTCAAGCAATTCGACGGCGAGCCTGTGATGGGGATCATGGACATCAACCTGCTCAGGCTGCCTTCCGGCGCGTTGGGGCTGGCGCAGCGGTCCCTCTACCGGGCGGAGCAGCCTGGGCAGCCCCATAGGGCCGGACTATCCTTCCACAGGTCCGGGGACGAGGGAGAGACGTGGTCGCAGGCCATACCGATCAACCCGCCGGAAACGGACGCGGTCTTTACCAACGACAAGAGCATCGTCCTGAAGGACGGCCGTGTCGTCGTTCCCTTCTACGCCAGCATCGGTCCGACGACCGCCCCGGTCTCTAAGTACAAGAGCCAATTCGGGGAGGAGATGTCAACCGCCGAGCTGGGTTCCCTCTCTTACAGCTCAGCGTACTACTCCGACGACGACGGAGCGACGTGGACCCGCAGCTTCAATGAGACGTACGTGATGCTCGACCATGGCATCGGCGGCAAGTACATCATGGGCGAGCCGGAGCTGGTCGAGCTGAACGACGGCCGGATTCTGATGCTCGGCAGAACGAACCTGGGCGTCTTCTTCAGATGCTACTCCGAAGACCGGGCCGAGACGTGGACGGAGCCGGTACCCACGGGACTGGCCTGTCCTCCGACGCCCTGTAGCGTGGTCCAGCTTCCGGGCACAGGCGACCTGCTGGTCGTCTTCAACCAGGTCTCACGCTGGGAAGCCATGATCGGCATATACCGCCACCGCCTCAGCACGGCGGTTAGCAAAGACAACGGCGAGACCTGGGAACAACACAAGAATCTCGAGTCGCTGGACGACGTGACGTACGTCAAACCCGACGGTTTGAAGCCCTTCCTCCAGGGCAGGTTCAAGCAGCCTATCGACCGTACCCGATACCATCGGGCTCCCGGCCCGCTGAGGTTCTCGTACCCAAGCTGCACGGTCGTAGACGACCGGGTGATCATCACCTACGGCATGAGCGTGTTCGGCGACAAATCGGTGATCGCCGATACATACGGCGTCGACTACGACCAGCTCATGGAGGAGATGGGGCTTGCGCCCTACGACTCGGGGAACAAGATTCGCGTTATGTCGCCGGAGTGGTTTTACCATTGACCTTCGGCTTCCTCAGGACAGCCCGCGAGACGAAGCCCGACATCGACGAGTTGCTGGATGACCTGAGCCGCACCGCAGCCGCTTCGCCGCTCTTCGACGAGGCCTGGCCCGGAATCGTCGATGGAATCCGTCCTCTCGTCCCATTCGACCGGATTGCCGTTGGGGCGGTGGACAAGGACGGCGAGACTCTCACCGAGAAGTACGTCTTCGGACTTGAGATTGAGGGGAGGACACCCGGGGAACCTCAACCGATAGCTGAAACCGTCACTGCCGCCGCGATATCGAGGCGCGCGGCGGTCCTCGAGAAGAGCGAGCGTCCCGAGGACATGTTGAGGCGATATCCAGGCGCCCGCGCGGCACGTCAAGGCCGGTATCAGATCGTTCATCGCTGTGCCATTGCGCATCGAAAACACCGTGGTGGCGGCCCTTGTTATCGAAGCTGTAGACCACACTGCCCATTCGGAACGCCACCGTCGTATTGCCGAGTGCATCGGTCCCCGAATCGTGGGCGCCTATGCCAACTCGCACAGGTTCACCAACGCTGAGCGTCAGGCGAGAAAGAACGGGGCTCTGGCCGACATCGGGCGCCAGGTCGCCGGCCTCCGAGATAAGGGAATAGAGACCCCGACGCGCAACCTCATTCCTTTCGACCGACTCACCATCTCGCTTCTGGACCGGGACGCCGGCACGGGGACCGACGCCTACGTCAGCGGCGCTCCCGTAACGGGATGGGCCGATGGGCGCACCTTCGATATCCAGGGCACCCCGGTAGAGTCGGTCAAGGAATCGCGGTCTCCGCTGGTCGTTAATGCCGACAGCCCGGCGGAGCTGGCGAACAAGCTACCTATCGAAGCCCCCGGGACCGCCTCGGGGTACCGGTCTCTCATGGCCGTGCCCCTGGTCTCTAACGACCGCGTAATCGGCGTGGTCACGTTCCGGTCCACGGTGTCCAGCGCGTATACAAAACGTCACGAAGAGCTGGCAGAGCTTTTCGCTTCCCACATCGTCGGTCCCGTCGGCAACTCCGAGGTGTTCACGAGGGTCCTTCGTAGCTCGGAGGTCGATACAGCCCTCGCCGACTCATGACGTGTGTGTTCTGGGGCTGCATCGTGGCCGCCTTCATGGCCGTCGCCTGCAGCGAAGACAGCCCTCTAATGAGCCCATCCCCTTCTGCCGCGACGACGCCAGAGCCTGCCGCCGCCGCGACCGACGCCGAAGACCAGCCGCAGGAACAGAGCCCCGATGCCCAACAGGCGACCCCACTCCAGGAGATGGCGGTCGAGCGGGCCTTCCCAAAACTGTCTTTCGGCCGGATGGTGGACCTGACGTTCTCGGACGACGGCACCAACAGACTATTCCTCGTCCTTCAACCTGGGCGAATCCAGGTGTTCGAGAACGAACAGGACGTCGACTCGACGAAGACGTTCCTAAACATATCGGGTCGAGTCAACGACGGCGGCAACGAGGAAGGGCTGCTGGGACTGGCTTTCGATCCCGACTTTCGTATCAACGGGCACTTCTACGTCAACTACACCGCCTCCAGCCCCCGACGCACCGTCGTCTCGCGTTTCTCCGTGAGCGCCGACGACCCTGACCGGGCCGATTCTGCCAGCGAGCGCGTGATCCTGGAGGTCGAGCAGCCCTTCGGCAATCACAACGGCGGCCAGGTGGCATTTGGGCCCGACGGCTACCTGTACATAGGACTCGGGGACGGTGGTGACGCGGGTGACCCCAGAGGCAACGGCCAGGACCTTACGACCCTGCTTGGGACGATCCTGCGCATCGACGTCGGGTCGGCTACGCCACCCGATACTTACGTCATCCCGCGGGACAACCCCTTCGTTGGGAACACGAAAGGGGCGAGGGAGGAAATCTGGGCCTACGGCCTTCGGAACCCGTGGCGCTTCAGCTTCGACCCGGAAACGGGCGACTTGTGGGCAGGCGACGTCGGACAGAACACGTGGGAGGAGATCGACGTTATCAAGCCCGGGCTCAACTACGGCTGGAATGTGATGGAAGGCGCGCACTGCTACCTGGGCGGCCGGACGGCGCGTCAGTTGCTGGAGGCAGGCTCGGAAGGCTGCGACAAGACCGGCCTGGAGGAGCCCGTTGCGGAGTACAGGCACGACGACGGCTGCTCCGTAACCGGAGGCTTTGTGTACCGCGGCTCACGCCTCCCTTCACTTGACGGCGCGTACGTCTACGGCGACTTCTGCAGCGGCAAGATCTGGGCGCTCAGATACGATGGCACGCTGGTCACCGAGCATCTGGACATAGGAGACTCCGATTTGAGCATATCTGCCTTCGGGCGGGACCAGAGCGGCGAGCTGTACATCCTCTCCTTCGACAACAGGATGTACCGGCTAGCTCTGGAATGAAGCCTCGTGCGGAGGATCAGTTGACGTCCTTGTCGTCCGACGTACTGTTCGACATGGACGGAACCCTCCTCGACTGGGGTGATCCGGACGAACACTGGCGCGAGGTCTTCGAGAAGGTCGCTTCCGAAGCCGACGGACTGTCACCGGAGAGATTGTTTGAGGCTGTCGCTGCCCAGCGAGAATGGTTCTACTCGAGCTCGTTGGT
>CAUZJF010000203.1:0-4788 GCA_963579975.1 Dehalococcoidia bacterium | reverse complement strand
TGATGGGGTATATCCGATCGGGCATTCGTCAGTACTGGCATGTTTACCAGGTCATGAAGGATACGAGCGAAGGCGCCTTCATCCCAAGCCATGGCTTTGCTACGACGGTCATCTCGATCATCGTGCTGATTTTCTTTCTATTCGTCTCGATGGTCTTCGCGCTGGCGATGCGCTCTGAACTCCAAGACCGAGATCCACCGTGAGAACGGTCTTCCTGAGAATCGTGGGCTTCGTGATCCTGATCGACCTGTTCTACATGGGGATCGGTCGCCTGTACTTGACTCAATCGGAAGAACACCCGCCGCCCGAGCTCCAGATCACGGTCGAGACGGACGTGGACACGCTCGTCGGGATGGGCGAGTCCCTGCTCAAGAACAAGGGCGGCTGCCTGTTATGTCACAAAATGACGGACGTGGGGAACACTCGCGGGCCAGACCTGCGTGGCGTGGGGGGGCGCGCTGCGACGCGCAGGCCCGGCCTGAACGCCGAGGCCTACCTGATCGAGTCGCTGGTCGAACCGGGTGCCTACGTGGTCGAGGAATTCGCCACGCCGGGCGGCGAGAGCATCATGCCGGCGACCGATCGTCCGCCGGCCGACCTGAGTCCCACCGAAATCAAGGCGTTGGTCGCCTTCCTGCAATCGCTGAGCGGCGAGGTCACCGTTCAGGTCACCGCAGAGGATGTCGCCGCGACCGAAGCGCGCAAGCAGGAACCACCAGCGCCCACCCCCAGCCATCCTGGATTTGCCCTGCTCACCTCGAAGGGCTGCGTGGCCTGCCACGACGTCATCGGCACCACGCGGCGCGTGGGACCTGCTCTGACCCATGTTGGAGAGCGTCTCTCCGCAGCTGAGATCCGTCAGTCGATCGTCGATCCCGACGCCGTCATCGCCGAGGGCTTCATGAAGGGCCTGATGCTGAAGGACTTCGGGACGACCCTCCGCGCCGAAGAACTGGACCTGATGGTCGGCTACTTGTCCGGTGAGATTGCGCTGGCAGAACGCCTCGCCCATCCAGCGGTCCATCTCCTGGTCTTGATTCTGCTTTTCAACGGTGGAGTGGCTTGGGCCGCTCGCGGAGTCGGATCCCTGGGCGGAGCTTCCGACTCCGCCGCGGTCTCCGAACGCAAAATGCCCTGGGGCTGGCTCGGAATCCTTGTCGCCGCCGTGTTGATCGGAGTCCTCTATCTGGTCTTCCAGGGCGGAGAATCCGAACCACCGGCTGCTCCGGCCACACCTACACGCGCGCCCGCACAGGTTCTGACGACCCCGCCCGAGACGACCCCCGAAACCGCGCTCGCGTCCGAAGCCAGCGCCTCGACCTCTCAGGCACCTGAGCCCCTCCCAGGGAAGGCGCTCTTCAATGTCACCTGCACGGCTTGCCACGGACCGGCAGCCAAGGGCGTGCCCGGACTGGGCAAGGACATGACCAACAGTGAGTTCATCAACGGGCTGAGCGACCAGGAGCTGGCGGAGTTCATCAAGCTGGGGCGAGCGGCCGACGACCCGCTGAACACGACGGGTGTCGCCATGCCGCCGAAGGGACTGAATGTGGCGCTCAGCGACGACGACCTTCTGGAGGTCGTCAAGTTCATCCGTTCGTTGAGCGAGTAGCTACCGGGAGGGTCAGGATGGCCGAGGAATCCAATGGGTAGACATGTATTCCCGATCACGATACTGACCTGGCTGGCGGTCTGGGCGGCGCTCAAGTTCGGCGTCCAGCCCCCGATCCCCTCTTCCGTAATGAGTCTCTATCTGGCGATCAGCACGATTTCGATTCTCGTCTACCTGATCGCGGACCCCGACCGCTTCCGGGCGTTCCTGGCACCGCTGATCCGGCTACTGCGGGAGCCACGGCTCGCCATCCCTCGCATCGCCCTCCTCACCGCGCTCCCGCTGCTGCTCGGTTGGACGACCTATACCGCCGTGCGGCCGCAATTCGACCCGCCCTTCGAGTCCCGAACGATCCATCCCGAACCGCCCGCCGTCTTCAAACTGCACGGCAAAGACTTCGACGTGCTCAAGGCGCGAAGGCCACCCGAGATGGCAGTGAACGAGGAGAACCTCGCTGCGGGACGCCGGATCTACTACCGAAATTGCATGTACTGCCACGGCGACGACCTGTCCGGGAAGGGACACTTTGCAGAGGCGCTCAATCCCCTGCCCGCGAACTTCCGGGACAGCGGCACGATTTCCCAACTCGAGGAGGGCTACGTCTACTGGCGGATCGCCACGGGAGGACCGGGGCTTCCGCAGGGCGCTACGCCCTGGAACTCCTCGATGCCGGTCTGGCAGGACTTCCTCAGCGAAAACGAGATCTGGCAGGTCATCGCCTATATCTACCATGCCTCGGGCTCGACGCCGCGGACCTGGGAGGAGCACTGATGGCGATCGCCTCCGCGCGCTCCGCCTTTTCGTCCGGGTCGCTGTTGCTGTTGATCGGCTCGATGCTTCTGCCCGAAATCACTCTGGGACAGGACTATGCCGCGAAGGGCTTCAAGCTCGCCGTTCCCAGCCCACACGTCGCGGCCCCAGAAGACATCGAAGCCGGGAAGACGCTCTACCTGGACCGCTGCTCGCAGTGTCACGGTGAAGAGGGCGACGGCAACGGAGTGATGGCCGACCGACTCGATCCGCGGCCGCGCGACTTCAGACGGGGCATCTACAAGATCCGAACGACCACGCAGGGAGAGCTGCCAACCGATCTGGATCTGTTCCGGATCGTCGGCAATGGCATGCCGGGAACCTCGATGCCCGCCTGGCACGATCATCTCAGCGAGGATCAGATCTGGCAGTTGGCGCACTATATCAAGACCTTCAGCATCGACTTCGAGGACTACCCCGCGGAGCAAGAGTTCGTTCTCGAGGGCAAGATCGAGGCGACGCCCGAAAGTATTGCGCGCGGCCAAGAAGTCTACGAAAAAGCCGAGTGCGCCAAATGCCACGGTGCCGGCGGCCGCGGCGACGGGCCTTCGGCGGCGACCCTCGAAGACGAATGGGAGTTTCGCATCTACCCCGCCGACCTGACCCAGCCATGGAATTTGCGAGGAGGCAGTTCAGTAGAGGACCTCTATCGAACCGTCACCACCGGAGTCAATGGGACGCCAATGCCCTCCTTTTCCGACGCCTGGAACGCGGAGGACCTGTGGAACCTGGCCAACTATCTCCATAGCCTCGGTCGCGAACCAGAGTGGGGTGAGATTGTCCGCGGCACCAAGACCGAATCCGTCCCCGTTGAACCCTTCGATGAGGTCTGGGACCGGGCTCCCACAGTCGATATCAGGCTCGCCGGCCAGATCATCCAGGATCCCCGCCTCTTCAACCCCTCGGTGCAGAGTCTGACCGTCCAGGCGCTCTTCGACCAGCAGCAATTGGCGCTCTTATTGACCTGGAACGACAAGTTCGAAAACAAGGGACAGGACCAGAACCCCTCCGACCGGGTCTCGACGCTATTTTCGGCTCGCGAGCTGGAAGGGGGGAAGAAGCCGTATTTCTTGATGGGAGACCGCAGGAACCCCGTCGACTCCTGGCGCTGGAGTGCCGACATCGGGATCGAAACCTTTTTCTCGAGGGGCATGGACGACGTCCGGCCCCGGCCCTCGCCTGTGGCGGGTCAGGCCGAGTACCGCGATGGGCAGTACCGCGTGATTCTCCGCCGCGACCTGCGGTCTGGCCAGGACGACGAAGTGGACTTCGTCCCGGGCAAGATGATCCCGATCGCCTGGAATGTGTGGGACGGCCAAGCCGGCGAGGACGGAAAGCAGCGAGCGGTTTCGCGCTGGTACTACCTCCTGCTCGAGCCCGAAACGCCGTGGACGACCTGGCTGTGGCCGTTCGTCGTGGTCCTACTGGCCGGCGGCGGCGAAGCGATTGGACTACGCCGTCTCAGGCAACACTGGGCGGAGGAGCCCGAAGTTTCGGAAATTTGAAAGTCGTGAGGTCATGAACGAAAACCAGACACTTGGATAGAACGGAGAACGCCATGTACAAGAAAATCTACGTACCGGTCGACAACTCAGCACACTCCAACCTTGCCATTTCATCGGCGGTGCGCCTCGGCAAGGCTTTCGGCGCGGAGTTGGTGGGTTCTCATATCTACGCGGCCAGAATGCACGATTACCGCTTCAAGCAGATGGAATACTCGCTCCCCGAAGAGTACCTGGAGGAGAACGAGCTCGAGCGTCAACGCAAGATTCACGACAGCTTGATCACCATGGGGCTCGAGCTGATTTCCGACAGCTACCTGGACGCCATGAAGAACATCTGCGTGAAAGAGGGGCTGGATTTCGAAGCGCGCATGATCGATGGACAGCACCACGTCGAGATTCGCAAGGATCTAGCGCAGTCGGATTGTGATCTGCTCATCCTGGGTGCCCTGGGCCTGGGACGTCAGCGTGCCAGTCAAATCGGATCGGTGTGCGAACGCGTGGTGCGGTCTTGCCGCCAGGACGCCTGGATCGTCAGACACGTGCCGGAAAAGGGCGAAGCCGAACGTGACACGATCCTGGTCGGCATCGACGGTAGTCCGCAATCGTTCGGGGCACTCCACACCGCCATGGCGCTGGCCAGGGCTTTCGACAAGCGAGTCGAACTGATCGGTGTCTATGACCCCTACCTTCACTACATGGTGTTCAACGGGCTGGTGGGAACCCTTACCGAGCGGGCTGCAAAGGTGTTCCGGTTCGAGGAACAGAACCAGCTCCATGAGGAGATCATCGACACGGGCCTCGCCCAGATCTATCAGTCGCACCTCGATGTCGGTGAACAGATGGCCAGCGAGCAGGAGATGG
>CAUZJF010000202.1:0-4822 GCA_963579975.1 Dehalococcoidia bacterium | reverse complement strand
CTCTGGAAGACGAAACGGGCCACGCGCCAGTGGTCGTCTGGCCCAAGACTTACGAAAGGTACCGCCTGGTGCTCAGGGAAGCATTGCTGAAGGTCCGCGGTGTGGTCTCACGCCGGGAGGGGACGCTCAATATCGTTCTCAGTCACGCCGAGCCGATTGAGGTGTCGGCTTCCGTGCCTCCCTCACACAGCTGGCGCTAGCCAGTGTCGACAAACAGGATTACCAATATCACACCCGCGCGAACTTGTTGATGGCGTTGTCGGCGGAGACCTGTGCCACGTAGATATCGCTGTGCGAGTCGATCCAGAGGCCGTGGGGGCCGCCCCTGAACTGCCACGGCTCGCTGCCCTTCTCACCCCAGCGGCCAATCTGCTCGCCGTTGAGTCCCAGCAGATGTATCCCGCCGGACCCGGGAACGTGCATCACATCGTTGTCGTCGATGAACCCCTGGTTGGGACTAGGTGTGGCCCACTCGGCCAAGTAAACGCCGTCTCGGTCGAAGATCTGAATGCGACCGTTACTCCTGTCCATTACATAGACGCGTTCGTTTCGGTCTACCACGACGCCGTGTGGCAGAAGAAACTCGCCCGGGCCGGTGCCGTGGTTCTCGGTCGATCCCCAACTGCTGTCGTCGTGGTAATTCAGGTCGCCGCCGCCCCATGAAGCGGTCATCTCCAGGTCGGTGTGCTCCCAGCCGCGTTTCCACCGACTATATTGGCCTGCCGCGCTGGGGTCGGCGCCGGACGGACTGAACCGATGGACACGGTTCTGCCGATAGCCGTCTGAGACGAAAAGGTCGTCCGAGACCGGCGAGGGGAACGCAAGCGTTGGCCTGTTGAAAGGACAGCCCCCTGGCCCCGGCTCTCCCGGCACGCCGAGGACCATGCGCGGATCGCCGCTCGTAGAGTAGGTGCGGACGCAGTGGTCGAAGGTATCGGTTAGGTAGAGCGCGTCTTCGGGGGTGATCCACAGACCGTGCGGCGTGTGCAGTTTGTCCTGGCCGAATGTCTTCAAATGGGTGCCGTCGCGGTCGAATACCATGATGGCACCGGCGTTGTCGTCGAACCTCTGCGACGTGCGAACGGGAAGGTAGACGCGGTCCTGCGAGTCGGTCGCCACATCAGACACGATACCGGGAATGTCGATTTTCGGCCACGGTTCGACCGATTCGTACTGATAGTTGCCGACGCCGAGTCGTTTAGGCAATTGATCCTCCTGCACGATACTTTTCTCTGGGACAATCAAGGCGAACTTGTTGGACTCGTGGCGTTGTTGGAGCGGATTCCCCGCCGCGTCGATCGCGACTACTGATCAACCACATGCCATATCCTGTGATTGCTAACCCGAACATAGCGCCCGATGTCCCGGCCAGCGTGAAAAGAAGATTCGCAGTGAGGGCAACTGAGACCTCAGCCAGCATCAGATACGACACCACCACGACCGCGTCGGCGGTGATGTCGTATCTGATGCCTCGCTCTAGGTTGTTTGGTGTCAGCATGTGTTCGCCCGCGGCCTTTATACGAGTCCGCAAGCGCTACCGCACAATAGGTGGCCTACGCCAAGTAGGAGGACCAGGTTTACGTAGCGGTTCCTATGTCAGGTCGAATCTGAGCCGTCGGCGACGATGTTATTCTTGTGAGTAGGTTTGATGCGACATCGCTGGAATGAACTTCATCGAAAGGGAGTTTACACAGTGACGAGTGTCCGTCTCAGTCAGGCGCTCCCCCACGAATACGTGGCCCAGGTGCCCCCCGCAACTGGCGCATTGAATCTCTGTCCGTTGACCATCCGGGTCGGGTAGTTGCGTAATAGCTCCAGGGATCTCCGTGTCGAACGCTGGCCATCCACAGCGGGCGTCGATTTGTCGTCGGATCGGTAGAGTGGGGCAGCGCACCGCCGACAAGCATAGGTCCCGTCTTCGTAAAAGTCGTCGTTTTCACCCGAGAACGGCGGCTCTGTCCCCTTCTGTTCTATGACCCAGAGCTCCATAGGCGTAAGATGGTTGTAGGTTGAATATATGAAGCTGGACAAATCCCTGACGTTTGGCGTCCTCGACCAATCCCCGATCCGCAGCGGTGAGACGGCTGCCGAAGGCCTCAAAGAGACCGTAAAGCTTGCTCAGGCTACCGAAAAGCTAGGCTACGCTCGGTACTGGGTGGCCGAGCACCACAACTCTCACTCTTTCGCTGGGACCAGCCCCGAGGTGCTGGTAGGACAGATCGCTGCCAGGACGAGCACCATCACTGTCGGTAGCGGCGGCGTGATGCTGCCGCACTACTCAGCGCTGAAAGTGGCAGAGCAGTTTCGGGCGCTCGACTCGTTCTATCCCGGTCGTATCGAGTTGGGCATAGGTCGCGCCCCGGGCAGCGACCATTTGACGGCAGCCGCACTTTCGTATCCACGGCCGCAGATGGACGTCAACCTTTTTCCCCAGCAGGTGATCGACCTTCTCTCATTCCTTGCAGGACAGATCGACAAAGACCACGTCTTCGCGGGCATCCGCGCCCAGGCCGGGCCGGATCCGGAGACGACGCCGACTGTGTGGCTCCTGGGCTCAAGCGACTACAGCGCGAGGCTGGCCGCCGTCATCGGCCTGCCCTTCGCCTTCGCCGACTTCTTTGGCACCACGGGCCGGCACGGCCCCATGGTCGCGGAGTTGTACCGCAAAGAGTTCCAGCCCTCGAATTACCAGAGGGAACCGAGGATCAATGTCGCCGTCCAGGCGCTGTGCGCTCCGACCGAAGGGGAGGCCCTGTTCCTGGCTGGCAGCCGTAATATCAGCAAGGCCGGCTCCATCCTGGAGGAGCACCGCGCTCGCATACCCGAGGACGAAGCCGAGGATTATCCACCTGTGCGTCATGGCCTCATTGCGCCGGAGGAGGCGGCCGAATTTCCGCTCACTGAGAAGGCGCGGGAGTACATCGAAGGCTTGAAGATAGGGTACTTGGACGGAGACCCGGCCCAGGTAAAGACGAAAATCACCGACATCGCCGAAATCTACGGCGCACAGGACGTCAGCGTCGTAACGACGTGCTACTCCTACGAGTACCGACGCCGGTCGTACGAGCTGATCGCCGAGGCGTTCGGTTTAGAACCCCGACCGTAGGCGTAGCGCTCCAAAAGAGCAACGGTCGACTGGCTCTCCTCCACGGATCTGTGAGCAAAGGGGGCTCGTGGGCACAAGCGCCACGCGAAACTCCGTTCAGTAGCAGCACGTGGTCCTACGGCTGCTGGCCGACAGCCCAGAGCGGGATCTTCTGCACTCCTCGAGGCGAGAGCGCGTAGATACCGTTCGAGGGCCTATCGAACCAGCCGTAGACGTTTCGGTACATGATGTCCCTCGCCTTTGGGTCCTCAATCGCGGTAGCGACCTGAGAGGCCTTAGTCGGGCCGTTGGTCTGGAGGAACAACGCGATCTCTAGCGCCCGCTGACGATACGCTGTCATGATGCCTTTCCGGACGGATTCTCCGCCGAGGTTTGGGTCGCCAACCCGCCTCACGAATTCGCCGAGTAACAATTCTCGCCGTCTCCTAGACCGCCGGGGCCGATACTCTCCGGGATCGAGGACGGCGTCGACGCCGTGTCGCTCGACATCGGGATCGATCACCAGCAGGCCCAGACCGAGCAACCTGAGCAGCTTCACAGTCTGCCGCCTCCGCCTCCTCAGGTTGTGGTTCCCGACCGGTACCCCGACATACACTTTCGACGTGACGGCAAGCCTTTCGACTGCCTGCAGTACAAGCTCGAGATTCAACGATAATTTCAGCTCGACGACAACCAGCTCTTCATCACCGCGCACGGCGGCGACGTCGCAGTCCCCCACCTCGCCCTTGACCTCGTAGCCCTGCGACTCCAGGAACCGCTTCACGGGAAGATACAGGTCCGATTCGCTCAATGGCCTTGCTCCACCGGCTTGTTGTGTCTCGGGTTCGAATATTCGCGTGCAAGCCAGCTTGCGGTTCCGTGAGGCAGGCGGCCTGCGGGTGTTTCGTTTGGCTAGTATGCCAAACCTAGTTGATGTCGAGGTAGGGCCGGACGCGAGATGTGTAGACGACATCACCACGAGAGCAGTGGGCGTTTTCCAGACATAGGGCTTTCCAGATCATCATTGGGCACCCGGCGTTGATACTAGGGCCCACAGCGTACCGCGTCGGGCGGATTGTAGCGTCGGCACTTTCTCGTTGGACGTGAAGGGGTCGGTTCTGGACGCGGACTCCGAACTGAGGGGCGATAGGCAAAAATCCTCGATGGGGCTCTTGCCCAGCTGATGCAGATACGAATAATACAGACGTCGTCGAGGGATTAGTAGGGTATTACCAACCAGAATTAGTACATTCGTACCTAGTCCGTGTGCCCGAAACATATAGCCTGATTGTCAGTCCGCACCCACTACCGTGCCCTTGTCAATTGGTGCGCAGCAGCAGGAACGAGGCAAGCGATGGCCGAGATCACCATTGGCCAGCACAACGAGGGGCGACCGCTGATGCTCGTAGGCTGGCGCTTCTGGCTGTGGTGGGTGCTGGCCAGCACTGTGGGGTGGGTCGTGGGCGGCTCCGTGGGCTCGATCCTGGCGGGGTCCGTGGCCGCGGCCGGGGTGCTGCAATGGCTGATGGTGCTGGAGCGCCGGGCCAAACGGTCGGGCTGGTGGGTGTTCGCCAGCACCGTTGGGTGGCTCGTGAGCGGCCTCGCCGGCGGGATCGTCTGCCTAGCGATCATTGGGGCCGTATACGGGGCCATTACCGGGACAGTGCTGATATGGCTGCTGCGCCAGCCGGTGTCCACGGTATTGATATCGGAGTAACACCTTGGTTGTGGAAGCGA
>CAUZJF010000201.1:0-4831 GCA_963579975.1 Dehalococcoidia bacterium | reverse complement strand
CGACGGCCATTAGAAGGATGAGGCCGGCGATGCCTGCCCGGAGTACGGTGTCGCTGAGCGAGGTCAGCATGAACACGCCGACCGGCACGCCGAAGGCACCGGCTATGGCGATGGGACCAAGCTCTCGAATCGGTAGCTGACGCCTGGACTGAAAGACGACAAGGGTTAAGAGGAACACCGACGCGGTGTTGAGAATGACCACGACGGTCTGAGGCTCGTGGACGAACAGGAGTATCGGAGAGGCGGTGAGGCCAATGCCGAAGCCGACTGTGCCAAGCACGACCGAGCCGAACAGAAGCGCCAGGGCCGTGACGACGATCTGGGTGGTGTCAAACAAGGGGGGGTTGTGAGATCATCGAGCTCCCTTCGTGCCGAGAAAGAAGAGGGGCGCATGCAATGCGCCCCTCCCGGCCAGGCTCCGGCCGCGATTCAGGGGACCGCGTGGCCCGCCAGGACGCCGGTACAGCGCTCGTTGTCTACCGCGACCTGCCCGTTTACCAGCACGTGCGGAATGCCGTTGGGGTACTGCCAGGGATCGTCGTATGTGGCGTTGTCGATGATGTGCTCTGGATCGAAGACAACGAGGTCGGCGAAGTGGCCCTTCTCAACGCGCCCCCGGCCGGCAAGGCCGAAGCGACGGGCCGGGTTGTCCGTCATGCGCTGAACCATCTGCTCCACCGTCATCAAAGGGAACTGCCGGCGCAGTCGCCCGAGGAACCGGGGGAAGGCGCCGTGTCCGCGCGGGTGAGGCAGGCTTCCAACATGGATCGAGTCGCTACCGACCATGTAGTCGGGCCTCGACAGGAACTCGACGAAGTCCCGGTTCAGCTGACGCCAGACTCCGAAACTGGCCGGTGGGGACCCAAGGAAGCCGACACTCAGGTCCTGCTCGACGAGCAGCTCGCACACAGCTTCACCCAGGGAGACTCCGCGGTCCTGCGCGACTTCCGGCAAGCTCGTCCCTTCGAGTTGGGGCGCTGCCGGAAGGTACGACAGGATGATGTCGGTCAGGGGTCTGCGCGGGTTCTGCCCCAACTCCCGCACGATGCGGCTTCGCTCGGCAGGGTCCTTGAGACGACGCAGAATCGCCTCGGGCCCGCCGTCTTGTGCGTAGCTTGGCAGGAAGCTCACCAGGAAAGTGCTGCCTGCCGGGTAGGGGTATAGCTCCAACGTGATGTCTGCACCCCCGGCCTTGGCCGCGTCGATGAGCTCCAGCCTTTCGGAGACCTTCCCGGCGTTGACCACGGAGGTCCGGTGATGAGAGAAGTGGACCTTGACCCCCGAACGGCGACCGATCTCCAGCGCCTCCTCGATTTCCCCTCCTCCGAAGGCCCTGTCGACATTGACGTCGCGAAGGTGGGTCACGTAGACGCCGCCGGCTTCCTCGGTTGTCTTGCATAGCTCGACCAGTTCATCTGTGTCGCTCCACGCCTGTGGGTGGTACGATAGTCCGGTGGCGAATCCGGCCGCCCCCTGCTCGATGCCCTCCCGTACGAGCCGCTTCGCCTTGTCCAGCGAATCGCTGACCAGTGGCGTGTCCTGAAAGCCAACCGCCTCGAGACGGATCGCGCCGTGGGGGACCATGTATGCGGTGTTGATAGCTACCTTCTTGTGGTAGTGAGAGCGGAAGGCCTCGACGCTGCTCATGTCGAGGTCCGGCGGGGGCGTGCCCAGAATCCCGTCGAGGTAGCGGCTGTAGAGGCGGTAGTTCTCGGCTGACAGCGGTGCGTAGGACAGACCGTCCTGCCCAAGGACCTCCGTGGTAATGCCCTGGCGGAGTCCCTCGGCGTGTTGTGGGTCGTTCAGGAGCGCCGCTTCGGAATGAGCGTGGGAGTCGATGAAGCCGGGACAGACGGCGAGTCCGGTGGCGTCGACAACCCGCCGAGCGCCCGCCTGGCCAAGATCGCCGACCGCCGTGATCCTGTCACCTTCGGTCCCCACGTCCGCCCGGAAACCCGGCGCTCCTGAGCCATCGATGACGGTGCCGCCGGAGATGATTACGTCAAACATAGATAGGTCGCCTCTATTGGCCAGTGTATAGCTTGAGCTGCATTTTCGTCGTGACTCTCTCGCGCAGAGCCGCAACCTCGCGATCGAGTATCTCTCGCTCGGCGGCCAGTCGGCCGGCGGCGTTGGGCTCCTCCAGGAGCGCCTGCTTGTCCACCAGGTCTACCTGCAACAGGGAGCCGATAAAGTAGGACAATGCTACGGGTTCGTCCGGTGTCGTCGTCTCTCTGACCCAGCCTCCGCTCAGGCCCATCAGAAGGCGCACATAGTTCGACACCGTTACGCGGATAGCGTCGAGCTCTTCCGCTTCGATCTCGCCCTCTGCTTCTTCGGGTAGTACGACGACTTCGCCTTCGAGATAGGGTGTAAGTTGCGTCATCTCTTCGATCCGGAAACGGCTGCGGCCGGCGATGCTCAGTAGCATTTGGTCATTCTCTAGGCGGTCGACGTCCATGATTCGGGCCACCGTCCCAACGGAATGCAGCTCGGCCGGCCCGCCCACCTCTAAGCCCGACTTGATGAGGACGACGCCGAACTCAGAGTCCCCGTCCAGACACCGTTGCACCATGAGCCGGTACCTCTCTTCGAAGACGTGCAGTGGGAGTATTCTGTTGGGAAACAGTACGACGTTGAGGGGGAAGAGAGGGAGTAGTCGATTGTTATCCGACACAGCCTTGTCCGCGCCAGCTCGGCCTCCGGCAGTATACCGGCAGGGAAAGACAGCTACAAGGGCGAGGAGAGGGTACGGGGTTAGGAGACGGTATCACGAGGATCGGGTCTCCCGAAAACCTGATAACGGCTTCAGCGACACTGCCTACAGCCCAACGGGCCAAGCCGGAGCGACCGCGTGACGTCAGGACAATCACGTCCTGGGGCGTCTCTCTGGCGCGATCCACGATGGTGAAGGCCGACCTCCCTTTGAGGACCGTGCGGCGCACGTCCAGGCTTTTCATCCTCTCGGCGATCCCTTCCAGGTATTCGCGAGACTCCTCCTCGATCTCTTCGTCGAGATTCACGCCCTCGCTCTGGAGCAGGGCCGCCGAGTACGGCGTCGAAATGCCGCCTCTAGTTACACGGACGAGTTCGATTTCCAGCGAAAGCCTGCGTGCCAGGTCCTCGACGTAGGGGGTCACGGTCTCGGAGAGAGGAGACCCATCCAGGGGCACGAGGGATTTCGACATCTTCATGCTTTTCCTCCAGTAGTCCCTGGCCCTTTCCGGGGCGATCGTCAACGTCGGCAGATGAGAGGCGTGAATAACCTTGTCCGTTACGCTACCCAGGAAGGCACGTTCCAATCCTCGCCGTCCGTGGGTCGATATGCCCACGAGATCGCACCCGTCGCGCTCCGCCACACGGATAATCTCAGCTGCGGGGTTCCCGGCGGCCACCGAGACTTGAGTCCCTACACGGTCTCCGGCCGGTCTGGCAGCGATCTTCTCCAGCTCGACACGAGCTCCGTTCGCCGCATCGGACTCCAACAGCCGTGGTCCATCTCAGCGGACGAGGGTAGGTCGATGTCCTCTGGATCGATGACGGAGAGTAATTGGACGGGTGCGTCGTACCCTCTCGCCACTTGAGTCACGTATGGCAGTACGCCCTCGGCGAGGTCTGATCCGTCCAGCGGAACCAGGATCTTCGTGAACATGGGCTGCGAAGGTAAGTGTCAGTCGGGCTGCTTGTCAGCGATTCCGGGAGTCTGGCGTCTAA
Organism: Dehalococcoidia bacterium; assembly: GCA_963579975.1. Lineage (GTDB taxonomy): Bacteria > Chloroflexota > Dehalococcoidia > Lucifugimonadales > CAUZJF01 > CAUZJF01. The sequence continues at coordinate 1,117 of CAUZJF010000201.1, read as the reverse complement.
GCACGTCGACGATTCGCGCCGACACCGTTTGGGTGAACTCAACCCACAGAGAGTCCAGGTCGGACAGGCTCTCCTCAGACAGCTCTTCGGTTATCTTCGCTCCCGGCGCCGAGATCGTGATCGAGAACCGCTCACCCGAAGGCTCGGAGAACGACTGGATTGGAAAGGGCTTCGGGCTCTCACCGAACTCCTCGTCAATGGCATCTTCGACTCGCTTCCGCATATCGCGGGCCGCTTCGGGGAAGTTTGTTTCGAGTCTCTCAATCAAGAGCCGCACCACACGTGCGTTTTGGGATCGGTCATTACGACTTGGAGTGTAGCTCTTGGCGCCGTTTCAGTCTAGCGGAGAATAGGAAGAACCCCTTCCCAACCTTCACCAATAAGGGAAAGGGGTAAGATTTCTCCTCTGTGGGGCTCCGGCACAGGTCGTTGACGGTATCCTCGCGACAGAAACCCTCCAATACAATGCGGATCTGGTCTCCGGAGAGCTGTCGATGGTAGCCTTGCCCGTTCACTGATTCATGGTGCGCGGAGGCCTCGAGCGCCAGGGAGCTCAGATGGCCTACCCGGGAGAGCACCCGGTCCGTGTAGTATGGGTGAAGGCGGAATACCTCCCACTCGTCGTCCGTGAGGTTCTCCTTCTGAAAAATGCTGCTCGGCATGGCGACCTTGCCGAGGTCATGAACGAGAGCGGCTCGTCGAAGCCGGATGCGCTCTACCTCGCGCCGAGTCCGATCTGCCGAGCGATGCCCTCAGCTGTCCCTGCAACTGCCAGAGAGTGGTTCCAAGTGTGCTGGGCGGAAACGTCCGTAAAGTCAGCGATTACCTCGCACACGGTGTCGATCTGAGCCTCGGTGAGTTGGTCGAACCGAGATGGAGGCTTCATCGATAACACCGTGTGCTTCACGGAGTCCTGCTCGAGGTCTAGCCAAAAGTCCCCGTCCTCGGAGAGGCCGAGGAACGCGCTCACCAGCTCAGGATCGAAAGCGTGGCCGCTACGGTCTTTGGCAACGTCGGCAGCTGCTCTGGGACAGCCAAAGGTGCGGGCTACCTCCAGCACTTGCGTCTGGTGTACGTCCGCGGATGCCGGAGGGTGACGTAGCGTGCATATTCCGGG
>CAUZJF010000200.1:0-4851 GCA_963579975.1 Dehalococcoidia bacterium | reverse complement strand
AACCCCGTCGGTGAGCCGGTCGAGAGCGAGAATAACGCCGCTGGCCAGCAGGACGACGATGCAGAGGTTCACGAGGACCCGGAACTCGGCCTCTGCCACCGACATGAAAGCCGCTGGACTCTCGGGCATCTTCCGTATTGCGGGCCGGATTACGAGAAGGTAGAAAAGACTGCCGCCCACCCACACGACCGCTGAGGTGAGGTGCAGCCATCTGACGACCAGGAGAAAGACTTCCTCTAAGCTCATCTAGCCCCATGAGACAACCCACGGGGCCCACCGCGTTGAGAAGGAGAGTCCAACTGCCGCATTGTAGACAGCGGTTGCGCTCGCGGCCAGACCTGCGGGCCGGCTCCGTGGGTTCGATAGCTGGGCTATTCTAGCAGCAGAGCAACAAGCTCTTCCAGCTTCTCGAAGTTGAGAAGGCCGTCCCACCGCGCCACCTGCGAGAGCTCCGCATCGAGGAACAGCGTGGTTGGGAACCCTCGGATGCTGTAGTCGACCGCCGTTCGGGTCCCCTTGTCGGCGCCGATCGCGTACGTTATCCCGTTCTCGTCAATGAAGTCCTGCCCGTCCTGGACCGAGTCCAGCGAAAGCTGTTGCACGCCTACGAACTGCACGCCATCCTCCCTGTGGGCCTGCCACGACTCCTCGAGGTCCGGCATTTCGAGCCTGCAGGGGGGGCACGAAGGAAACCAGAAGTTCAGGACGACGGGCTTTCCGGCGAAGTCGTGCAGGTTGACCAGCTGTCCCTTCGTGAAGTTTTCGTTGCCCAGCAATTCCAACTCGATATCGGGAACGGCGTCCGGGCTCAGGGTCGCCGCTGGCGTTCCGCTTCCGACTTCCGCGGTCGAAGGGAAGAGTTCGTCGCCGGCGACGCTGCCGGTGCTTCCTTCAGAGGCGGTTTCAGCAGCCGCGGCGGCCCCTGAATCGCCGTCACCGCAAGCTGAGAGCACCATACCCGCGCGCACAACGAGTCCGACGACCGCCATCAATCGAGTTCGGCGATCCGTGTTCGCATTCATGAATCGAGAAACGGCTTCGGGCATTGCTTGTCGTCCCTCCACATAGATCAAGTGGCCGAAAGTCTGTGTCGATTGGATGCCCGGATGCCGCGGCCAGATGCGGCGACTACTCGGTCGTCTCTTCTCGAATAAGGTCCTCGGCGTGTTCCATCAGCACCTTGGCGCGATCGCTCGCGACTCCGCGACCCTCCAGGTAGACCTTGAGCACCTCTCGGGGTTCGAGCACCTGAGTGAAGTCTCGACCGAGTCGCGTCCGAGGCTCGTCGGTGACCTCCTTTGAGACCGAAGCGACGAAATGGGCACTGGATAGAGCGTCCCTGATATGGCCTTCGCGCAGGTGGGGCAACAGGTCGCCCGGCAGCCTGATCAAAACCCGGACGATGGCGTCGTCCACGTAGCTCTTCTCGATCCCCCCAGTCACCGTGAGTGTTGGATCGAGGTCGCCTTCCGCAACCTCTACCGAGACCGTGACGAACCGCCTGGCTTCCAGCTTGTGGAAATCAAAGTCACGGAGCCTGCTCCCGGGCGGTGCTTGAGAGTCCAAATCGACCAGGCAGAACCCCTTTTCGTCGTTCTCCTCGCCGAAATCGACTCGCTGGATGCTGCCCGAGTACGACACCAGAGGACTGTGCCCGAGCACCTGATGGCGATGCACGTGTCCAAGGGCAACGTAGTCGAACTGCGGGAGGGCCACCGCGCTCCTCAGGAGGACGTAGTCCCGGCCCAGCATCATCGACTGCTCCGAGCCGGTCTTGGCCTGGTCAACCGAGACGTGACCGGCAAGCACGGCAGGCAGCGACTCGTCCAGCCCCTCGGCCTGGGACCGGATAGCGTTGGTCAAGCTATTCTGGATTGCTTCGTTGACCTCGTCCGCGGTCTTCCCGCGCATGTCCTCTCTTGCTAGAAAGCCGCTCCGTCTAATCCACGGCAGCGCTACGATCTGCAATGGGCCGTCGGCGGTGGGCACTCGGTACGTGCTAAGCGTATCTCCGATGTATACGTTCGGTACGTCCAGAGTCCGGTAGATTTCCAGTGAAGAGGCCCGGCTGACGACCTGTGGCACGTCGTGGTTGCCTGCGACAAGGAACACAGGGATGCCCCCGGAGGCGAGCCGGGCGATGCGCTTGGCGAACTCCCGCTGATGGGTCTGCGTCGGGTCGCGGCTCTTGTAAGCGTCGCCGCAGAAAAGGGCCAGGTCCACCCGGTTGTCGAGGGCGTAGGAAACCACCTCGTCGAAAGTTTCGAGGAAATCGAGTAGGCGCGTCGACAGTCCCGTCTCCGGGTCCGTCTTGCCGTAGCTCTCGACGCCGATGTGCACGTCGCTGAAGTGGAGAATTCGCACCGGCTACCTCATTCGTCCGTGCCGGGGTCCGTGATCAGGCCCCGCTCGATACCGGTCCGGATCGCCTGCTCCCAACTCGTCGCCTCGAGTTTTCTCAATATCCTGTTGACGCGGCCGTCGACTACCCGGTTTGTCGCCACGAGCCGCCGTCCGATCTGTTCGTTGTGGAGTCCTTCGGACATCAGACGAAGCACGATTACCTCCTCCTCCGTAAGGATCTCGGCGTCATCTTCCTCACCGAGGACCACTACTCGAGGCAGGTCTAGGTCAAGCTGCCATATCCTCCAGGCGTCGTCCTCATAGACGTACTTGAAATTGAACCCGACCCGTACCTCCACGCCCCGCCGTGGGTCCGGCTCCCACGGCGGGGGACCGAGCGAGTAGTAGCCTTGAGCAACGAGCACGTCACTTACGGCTGAGCCAAACGCCTGCCTCACCATATGAGGTTGTTTGTCGAAAACGGCTTCGCCGAACGCGTTCACGACCAGGACGACTTCGTTGTCGACGAAATCCTGAAACAGTACTCGTAGTATCTCCGGAGTAGTTTGCTGTGCCAGCCCAACCGAGGCCTTGAGTCGAAGGTTGGTGAAGTCCTCCTCATCGATAGCTTTCGCAATGTCTTCGATGGTCGCTCTGACGATCTCCTGCAGACGTGCGTCCGAAGGCACGAGCCACTGCGGCGCGACCGTCCTGTAGACCCTCCACTGGCCGTCTTCGACCGCCATAAAGACTACCAGAGGCAGCTGCTCCCCGCTGGAATCGGTCAACTCAACGTGGTAGCGCGTCCGGTCGTCGACCTCGAGGTACCTGTCCCTCCACGGGCGCATCTCGTAGTCCGTCTCCGCGAAACGGTCCACGAACTCAGCGAACTCGTCTTTCTCAATGGTAGTCCGGAACATGGCGGAGGTCGTCACGTACGCCTCGTCGATGCGGCGCTGGCTCACCAACATGAGCCAGGCATCGGCTGCTTGTGCGGAGTCGGCCGTACCTACGGCGACGACTGTGAGCAGACCACCAAAACAGACGGTGACGATACCAAGGACGCTGATCGTAATCCACAGAACCACCTTGACAGCAAGGCCAAGGTCGATTTCAAGACCGGGGTCGTCTGGCTCTTCAACGTAGGACTTTTTCACGGACAGGGCTCTGCCCGCGAGGCTTTGGGATGGCCACCCTCACGGCGAAGGACAGGTGCGATCATGATAGCTGACGCCTTGGGGTCGCCAAGTCGGTGGATCGGTCTGTGTCAATACTCGATCGCAGGCGTTGGTTCCAACGACCGCGTAACAGGATTGACCTCGAATCCGAGCGTTTCGAGGGTGGTGTATCCCAACAGTGCCCGCTCCTCTGGCTCCCCAAACGAAACCAGTACTGGCCTCCGTATGCCGTCGATCTCGACTTCAGCGAGGCCCAGTCGGCGCTTTGTAGTTTGACCGTTGGCCAATTCGACATCTGTCGCATAGGTCGGCCGGATGCCAGCCTTCTCGATGGCCAAAAGGGGTACCTTGGTAGAGGTCGCACCGGTATCGGTAAGCGCTTCAACCTAGGCGACACCGGAGGGGCCGTGAATCCTCAGATTGACTATCGTTTCGCCCACGTGCTGCTCCTGCCACAAATATAGCAGCGAGCCGATGGCGATGACCAAACGTTAGTCACACTGCCAGCCGCGAAGCAAGCTCCGCCACCAAACCCTCGATCGGCACCCGCACCTGCGCCATCGTGTCGCGCTCTCGGATCGTGACGGCCTTGTCGTCGAGGGAGTCGAAGTCGACGGTGACGCACAGGGGCGTCCCGACCTCGTCCTGGCGGCGGTAGCGACGGCCGATGCTCTGCGCGTCGTCGTACTGGACCAGGCCGTCGATGGCGCCCGAACTGCGGACGGCGTCATGCACCTCGCGGGCCAGCGGAGCCAGCTTATCGTTGCGACTCAGAGGCAGCACGGCGACCTTCACGGGCGCAAGGGTAGGGTGGAGCTTGAGCAAGACCCGGCGCTCCGTCCCGCCCTTTGCGGTCGGCGCCTCCTCCTCGGTGTACGCATCGACCAAGAAGGTCATTACCGCCCGGTCGACTCCAAAGGTGGGTTCGATCACGTAAGGGACGACGTGCTCCTTGGTCGCGTCGTCGAAGTAGCTTAGTTGCTCGCCGCTGACCTCGGAGTGGGCCCGCAGATCGTAGTCCGTGCGGTTCGCAACGCCCTGTATCTCCCCCCAGCCCCACGGAAACTCGTACTCGACGTCCGATGTCGCCTTCGAGTAGTGGGCCAGTTCTTCCTCGTCGTGGGCCCGGACCCGCAGCCTGCCCTCGTCGACTCCAAGGTCCGTGTACCAACGCCTGCACTCGTCGATCCACGCTACGTACGATTCATCGGCGGCGTCCGGATTCACGAAGTACTCGAGCTCCATGATCTCGAACTCGCGGGTGCGAAAGATGAAATTACCTGTGGTGATTTCGTTGCGAAAGGCCTTGCCAATCTGTGCGATTCCAAAG
>CAUZJF010000199.1:0-4861 GCA_963579975.1 Dehalococcoidia bacterium | reverse complement strand
ACCGTCATCCGACGACCTGACTCGGGACCAGCAATTCGGCAGTCTGCGCGTATCCCGACCGGTCTCCTCCGCCCTTAAGGACCTGGGCTACGCCGCGCCCACGCCGATCCAGGAGCAAATCATCCCAGCCATGCTGGAAGGGAAGGACCTGGTGGGGCAGGCGCAGACGGGCACGGGAAAGACCGCCGCATTCGGCATACCGCTTGCCGAGACCCAGGACCCTGGAGAATTCCACGTTCAGTCGGTTGTCCTCACACCCACCAGAGAGCTGGCTGTTCAAGTCGGCGAGGAGCTCCGTAGCCTATGCAAGTACCGTGGGCTAAAGGTAGTGACGGTGTACGGCGGACAGTCCATGAACGTTCAGCTCGAAGCTGTCGAAAAGGGCGTACACATCGTCGTCGGTACACCGGGCCGAGTACTAGACCACCTCGGCAGACGTACGTTGCGCATGGACAGGGTCCGGACCGTCGTACTTGATGAGGCAGACGAGATGCTCGACATCGGATTCGCCGATGACATCGAACGGATCCTGCGCTTTACCCCCTCTTCTCATCAGACGGCCCTCTTCTCCGCCACCATGCCCGGAGCCATCCACCGCATGGTGTACCGCCACCTAAACGACCCGAAGTGGGTGCGCATAGGCGGGGAGGCTGCGCCGGTGGAACAGGTCCGGCAGGTCTACTACGAGGTTGCCTCCCGAGACAAGAACGCCGGCTTGGCAGAGCTTCTTGAGAGTGGTTATTCGAATGGCTCAGATACGGCCGACAAAGGCCAGACCCTGATCTTCCGCCGGACCCAGAGAGGGGTCGAACGGTTGGTGGACTACCTCCGGCGGCGAGGAGCCTCGATCAGGGGTATCCACGGTGGACTCAGCCAAAACCAGCGGGATGGCGTGATGAGCGCGTTCCGCGCCGGCCGCCTGGAGCTGCTGGTCGCCACCAATGTAGCCGCCCGCGGCCTGGACATTCCAGCCATCTCCTGCGTCATCAACTTCGACACGCCCCAGAACGTCGAAGAGTATGTGCATCGCATCGGAAGGACCAGCCGTATGGGCCGCCCGGGCACCGCCATCACCTTCGTCGGCGAGTGGGAGTTCGACGACTTCGAGCCCATTCGGCGACATGTGGGCGACGACCTGGAGCAAGGCAGGCTGGCCCGCTACTCCTGATCCCCGGAACAGTCAGCACAACCCGAAGAACGGCGCTAGCAGGGCCCGACGCTCTAGACGACGGAGGCGCGCTCCAACAGCAAATTCTGCTTGGTAGCCGTCGGTCAGTCTTCCCCAAGCGATGTTTCGGAGGCCCGCCAATACGTCTCGACGATTGATGGGTAGAACCCCCTTTGGCTCTGGCTGTCCGCCGGTGCTCCCACCGCGGGCCGCGATGCCTATTTCCCGCAATACCAGGATGAACTCGACAATGCGTACAGGACAAGCTACGGATTTGATTCACTCTGAGTCGAATAACGGAATACGAAACATTGCCATCATCGCCCACGTTGATCACGGCAAAACTACTCTGGTGGATGCACTGCTGAAGCAGGGGCAGGTGTTCCGCACCCACCAAAAGGTTGGAGACCTGATCATGGACTCCAACCCCCTGGAACGGGAGCGCGGTATTACGATTCTGGCCAAGAATACCGCCGTGACCTATGGCGACACGAAAATCAATATCATCGACACTCCAGGCCACTCCGATTTCAGCGGCGAGGTCGAGCGCATCATGAACATGGCTGATGGGTGTCTTCTGCTGGTTGACGCCGTTGACGGTCCCATGCCCCAGACCCGTTTCGTCCTTCAACAGGCGCTGAACCACGATGTTTCCCCGATGGTGGTCATCAACAAGATTGACCGTCCGGAAGCTAGAGTTACCGAGGTTGTCGAGCTTGTTCAGGACCTGTTCCTGGAACTGGCGACCAAAGCGGAGCAACTGGACTTTCCGATTCTGTACGCCTCGGCCCGCCACGGATACACGGTTGCCGACCTCAATGCTCCGAGACGGGACATGCAGCCTCTATTCGAGGCAATGATACAAAACGTTCCAGCTCCGACCGGCGACCCGGACAAACCCTTCCAGATGCTGGTGGCAGCGCTGGATTACGATAACTACCTCGGCCAAATTTCCATTGGCCGGGTGTCCCGAGGAAAGGCCAGGATCCATAGCTCCGTGGCCTTGCTCCGCAACGGCTACCCGCCCGAACCCCACGACTTGGAGAAGGTCTTCATTTTTCGTGGGTTGGAACGGCTGGAGGTCCCGGAGGCCCGGGCTGGTGACATCGTGGCGGTTTGCGGTGTAGACGGCGTGTCCATTGGCGACACTATCGCAGATAGAGAGCATCCGGAAGCCCTCCCACTAATAGAAGTAGACGAGCCAACGGTGAAGATGACCTTTGGCGTCAACACATCGCCCTTCATGGGTAAGGAGGGAACGCACTCCACGTCCAGGACCCTGCAGGAACGTCTGCTCCGCGATCTGAGGACCAACGTTAGCTTGCGCGTGGAGGCCACGGACGTCCCGGACGAGTTCATGGTGTCGGGCCGGGGCGAGCTTCATCTCACCATACTGGTGGAGACAATGCGACGTGAGGGCCACGAGTTCCAGGTGTCCAAGCCAGAACCCGCCACCAAGGTCATGCAAGACACCGTTTGCGAGCCCTATGAGCATCTAACCATCGACACCCGTGAGGAGTACATCGGCCTGCTAACCGACGATCTTTCGGGACGTCTAGCCGTGCTCGTCAACATGACCAACGACGGAGCGGGCAACGTACGACTGGACTACACCATCCCCACCCGTGGGTTGATCGGATTCCGCTCTGGGTTTCTCAGAGACACCCGGGGCACGGGAGTAGCCAACAGCGTCTTCATCGGGTTTCAGCCCATGACCGGCGAGGTCAAGTCAACGAACAACGGGGTATTGGTAGCATCCGAAGCGGGCACGGCGCTCACGTATGGCCTGCTCAATGCCCAGGGTCGGGGAGAGACCTTTGTGAAGCCGGGAACTCAAGTGTACGAGGGGATGATCGTAGGTGTCCATCCCAAGGGCCAGGACATCGCTATCAACGTGTGTAAAGAGAAGAAACTCACCAACATGCGCTCGGCTAACGCCGACATCACGAAGCGACTCAGTCCGGCCGTCGAGCTGAGCCTCGAAGACGCGCTGGGCTTCATATCCGACGACGAACTCGTAGAGGTCACACCCAAAAACTTTCGGCTGCGGAAGAAAGTACTGTCCGAGACAGCTAGGAATCGACAACAGCGCAATCACGCCAAAGGGAGGGTGTGAGCTCCTCTCGATATGTGAATCGTCAGCGTGGGACCCTGTTTCCACTACAAACACCAGGGGCCTCGCTAGCCATCGTCTGCTAGGACGCTGAATCCGGGCGGCTAGTTCTCACGCGCCTGACCACGCCGGTATTTGGCGTCTCTGGCAGGATTCGAACCCGCGACCCGCTCTTTAGCCTCAACGCTGTGCTGGCGTAGCCCCGCTTCGCTCCAAGTCTACGCAGTTATCCGCTCGCGGTTTTGTCCACGTATCGTGGCCACGAATCAGATGCGTCTGCCAGCAGACTGGTGAAATTGTCGTTCGCTGATTCGGATCGCATGTTCTGGAGGTTTGGTTCTAGAACAATAGTCTAGAAAGTCAGCGGCGACTGGACCGACGCAACCAAGTGGTCTCCTGTTGGGGTACCAGATATCAATAGTGACGTTTGCATCCTCTTGGCGGGCTCCTACACGGTCAAAGCTGTCGGAGGCACGGCCAATAGCGTCACGATAGGCACGCCGTCGATCCAGGTCCTTCCGACCCTCTGGCTGGCAGTCGGCGGAGGCGCCACCTTTTTCACCGCGGCAGCCAGGCTCACGAACCACGACATCGTAGTGATGAAGGGAGAGGACAACAGAAATCTCATTCTAACCACGGGCGGCAGCCCCATCGTGAACCGCAGGATCTTCAAAACAGAGTTCGGCGTGGCCGGCGCCCAACACACGATCGGGGCGCCATTCGTCAACCACGGCTCCGTCTCGTGGGACACTAACGACCCAAGCCCAGAGAACGACACAATCCGCGCATTGACCCACAATTCTCACGCCATTCGGGCTGCCGATCGCCCAAACGTAGGCTCTCCTGATCACCACGGTCCTGCTCGGTACCCTGATGACGTTCTACATACAACGCCGGAGACAGGCGGCGAGCTAATAGAGTCCAGTTGTGGCCGCGGCCCGCTACGTGAGGGATCAAGCGGTTATGAGAGGCGTTGGCGTCCCTGACAGGATTCGAACCTGCGACCCGCTGCTTAGAAGGCAGCCGCTCTATCCACTGAGCTACAGGGACGCGCCCGACGCCCCGCAAGTCTAGCAACCCGCCAAGGCCAGGGTCAATCTCGCGACAGAGGCCCACAGAGGGGCATTCGACGCCGCTAACCGAAAACGGTTCCCCTAGAGGCTGGCCCCTCGGGTACGCGCCGTACGCACCCAGTGCAGGGCGCCCCACAGGCACCTCACGTTCGCTATCTCGACGTTGTCGACGTCGGCGAGGGTTGTGAACCGGCGCTGGAGCTCGTTCCCGATCGGTCGGCGCAGGACCGTCGACAATGCGATAGCACCCGCCACCATGAGAAGGCGTCTCAGCTGACCTTCACGCTTCCGCATGATGAGGGCCGTCGCCAGCCCAGCTATCAGAAATCCGACCAGCAGGTTCGTCCCGCAGAACGGGGAGACCGCCAATTCACGGTTGCCTTCCTGCAGCCCCCCTAGCGCCTCCGCGACGGCCGACTGAATCTTCTCGACCGGCACGCCGGCATAAATGACGAATCCCCACGGCGTAGCCAGTCCCGCTATGGGAGGGCGGACGCCTTGCTCCAA
>CAUZJF010000198.1:0-4872 GCA_963579975.1 Dehalococcoidia bacterium | reverse complement strand
CTTGTTCATGAGACCTTCAACGATCTTGATCATGTCGCCGATGTGATCGGTCGCCTTCGGGAAATGCGTCGCGGGCGCTATGTTCAGCTTGTCTTCGTCCGAAAAAAAGCGTTCCGTGTAGTTTGCCGCTATCTCGAAGGGGGTCTTCCCTTCGGACAGCGCTGCCGCCACCACCTTGTCCTCCCCGCGGTCAAGCATCTCCTGGCGCATGTGGCCGACATCGGTAATGTTCTTCACCTGGGTGACCGAGACTCCCTGCATCTCGAGCGCACGCCTGATCCAGTCCGCCATCAGATACGAACGAAGGTTACCGATGTGAGCGTCTCTGTATACGGTGGGGCCGCAGGTGTACATTTGTATCAGGCCCGATTCCAGCGACTCCAACTCGGACACCTGCCTGGTCATTGTGTCGTACAGCTTAAGCACTTCTCGCCTCCTCGTTCCCGCGCTCAGATAGCATGGCCGTCAGTCTAATATACACTTGCCCATTCGCCAGTCAAGACGGTGTCGGGTTGACGTACGGCCGGCGCCCACCGAACGATTCGATGCGGGCGCGTAGCGCTCGCATGCGCGAGCGGCTCGTTTTTCGGTTCCGACCCTATTCCGGAGGGGTCAGGCCTCGGCGACAGAGCTAGCCGGAACCTGAGCTTCTGCCAAGTCAGCTCGTCGTCCGTCTTCTGTGTAGACTCGTGTATAACGCGTCGAGCTAGGAACCCGAATTGCTGGGAGTGTCGGCTCTGATCGGGTCGCTGCCCATAGCCAAGCGCCGGATAGCCGTGGTGTCTTTGTTCCTATTCGCGGCCGCCGTCATCGTGGTGGCTGCCGAGCCTTTTGTGGAGGCTCTTGTAGAGACCGGCGAAGAACTTGGAATAGACCAGTTCATTCTTATCCAATGGATAGCTCCCCTGGCATCCGAGTCGCCGGAGATAATAGTGGCCGCCCTCTTTAGCCTGCGCGCCAATCCTCAGGCGGGCCTCACGACGCTGATCTCCTCCGAAGTGAACCAACTCACCCTGTTGATCGGAAGCATGGTCTTCGTCTTCAGCATCTCGGCCGGGCAAGCCCTCAACTTCGGTCTGGAGGCGCGTCAGTCCGCTGAGTTCCTTCTTACCTCGGCCGTCGGCGTGTTTGCGATCGCCGTCCTGGCGCCAAGGATCATTGGTTGGAAAGCGGGGGTCACGTTGCTCGCTCTGTTCCTCATCCACCTCCCATTCGTCGAGACGAACGAAAGGCAACTATTCGCCTACCTATACCTTAGCCTGGCCGTAGGCCTTGTCGCGCTGAACTGGCGCCAGGTGCGCAGCGGGTTCAGCTAGGCGGCCGGCCTTGATTAGGCGCTAGTCCTCGAAACGGCCGAGCGGCTTCGGCCTGCACCACCGGCGGGTGTCCACGGTGTTCTGGGGAGTACGCGCCGGGGCGTCTACCCGTCGAAGAAGACCTTGTCGGCAGTCCCAGCCAGGACATGCCATCGGTCTCCATCGTTCAGGTCTAGCCGGTCGCGGATGACCGCTATGGAATCTTCGTAGGTCTCGCGGAGCACCTGGAAGGGCGAGTCGCTTCCCCACATAACGCGCTGGGGTCCGAAGGCGTCCAGGACCCGGCGGATGAGTGGCAGCAGGTCGTCGTGGGGCGGCTTCCTCGCTCCGAGTGAATGGAACCGCGACGCCTTCACGTACACGTTGGGATGTCTGGCCAGAGCGCAGAGCATCCCAATCTGGCTGTCGTCGACGGCGCCCTGCTCGCCGACCCTTGCCATGTGATCTACGACAACGGCAGTGTCAGGGTACATGCCGCACATTCGGTCCAGATCAGGCAATCCGTCGGGAGGGGTCAGTGGGCAGATAGCCTGCCCGTTCGTCGCGGCGGTCTTGAACATCTTGTTGTAGCCCGCGTCCTTCAGCCATCCGTCGGCCCCGTTCGGCGGAGCGATGATGCGAAAGCCCGTGACGCCTCGCTCACGTAGATCCGCCATTTCGGCCGCCAGCCGTTCGCTGTTCCGGTCGACAATCGCGACCATACGGAACACGGCCGGGAACCGCTCGATCGCGTCGAGCATATAGCTATTGTCCGTCCCATACAGGATTGTCTGCACCAACACGATCCGTCCAACGCAGGACGGTCTCGCGTGCCGCAGCAGTACCTCGGGCGAGAAATTCTTCGGCTCCACCGCCGCGGCGTCGGTCCCCATTGCCAGAGGGTACCGCTTTGTATCGGGAGTCCATAGATGAACGTGGGAGTCGATCCAGTCAGTGCGTAGCAATGTCGCTCCTTTCGACCCGTATCCCGTAGACGCTCCAGGCCGCACAGTACCCGTACGCGATGGCCGCTGGGCTCGAACGGCTACCGCTTGAGGTAAACCTGGAACCTGTGCCGGTTGGACTCGAGTACATATAGCCGTCCGTGGCCATCCAACGTGACTGCGACGGGTCCCCAGAAGTAGGGCTCGGTCTGCGACGACACATGGTACGGCGTGCTGAGGTGCGGCGGTAGCGCGGGCGTCAGGTTCGAGCGATCGCGCTCGGTCTTCTCGTCCGGGTTCGACGCCAGGAACTCCTCCGCCCATGCCGAAACCGTGGCCTGTCCCCGTAGCTTGGTCAGGAACTTCCCATCGCTGTCCAGGACCTGGACTCTCTCGTTCCCCCAATCGGCGACATAGATTCGACCGTCACCATCGATTGCGACCTGGGAGGGGCGATAGAACTGACCGTCGCCGGAGCCACCGAAAGCCGCGACGAACACGCCATCGGGCGTGAACTTCTGTATCCGGTCGTTTCGCCAGTCAGCGACGTAGACATTGTCGTCCGAATCGACCGTCACGCCCCAGGGCAGGTTGAGCCGGCCGGTATCCGAGCCCGGCTCTCCGAAGCTGCCAATGAAGTCGCCTTCCGAAGTGAACTTCTGTACCCGTCCGTTGTTCTGGTCTGCCACATAGGCGTTGTTCTGGGAGTCGAAGGCAATTCCCGCCGGCCCGTCGATTTCGCCATCGCCGGCGCCATGTGCGCCCCACATGAAAAGGTATTCGCCCGAAGAATCGTACACGCAGACTCGATGGTTGTACTCATCGGTAATGTGGAGCCGCTCATCGCCATCGAAGGCCATGGCAACAGGCCAGATGAACTGGCCGTCGCCGCTCCCGTACCCGTTGCTGAACTCGGCGAGATGCTCCTCTTCCAGATTGCATACGCTGATCCGAACGGCCTCGGCGCGACTGGGGTCGCAGCGATTCAGGACGAAGATACGGCCATCTCGCGATATAGCGATGTCGTACGGATTCGCAAAGCCCCGCCCCGAGGCTCCGTTGTTCGTGATTCCGACGGTCTTCACGTAGTCCAACGCGAACTGCGCCGTGACCTTGGTCGCGACCATTCCCTGTCTCCCTCGTTCCTGCGGAGGCACGTCCTGCGCTTGCCCTCCGCGCGGCTATCGTTAGGCCAGCTGGTATTCTCGACTGGACGCGATAAGCCTGAGTATTTCCCCGACCCGTTGTTCAGCCTCGCCACCCGGTCGGGTGTCTCGCAGGTCCAAATCACCCCCTCGGGCCGCGTACTCCAATAACGCCTTCCGCGCGCTTTCGGAGATAGGAACAGGCCCGGCCAGATCGAGACAGCCGTCGACCAGCTCCTCGGGAGTCAGGGATCCTCCGTTAAGTTGCGAGAGTCGCTCTATGATGCGATGCACACCAGGACTACCCACGTTCGCCAGCTCGCCAGCCACGAAGTTGACTCGCTCCACCAGCGCACCGCTATCGATCCATTCGGCCCCTTCGTGCCATCCTTCGACCGATGGCGGCTGGAAAAGCCCTTGTCCCATGTAGAAGGCCTGCTTCGCGACCTTCTCGATTCCGAGGGTCGGCTTGCTGTAGCTGCCGGCCATCTTGATTCCTCCGGCCACAAGCTCGACGGGCCCCTTGACCCGCGCGAACCTGGCCCGCTCGGACCTGAAGTACTCCGACAGGAACAGCGTCCGCAGGACCGACCTTATTTCGTGGCCCGAGTCGAAGTAGGCCCCTACCATGCTGTCGATAGCGTCGCGGCCCTCGTCGTCGATCTCGTCGGCGCCGAAGAACTGGAAGAGCCTGGTGCTGATGAAACGAGCGGTGGCCTCGTCCACGGCAACGATGTCTATGATGTCCTCGCCGTTGAACCGGCCCGTCCGGCCCAGAAAGGTCTTCTCGCCGTCGTCGTGGTCCTGAGGACGGTACTCGAAGTGCCACGCGATACGTCCGTATGGCCAGATCGAGTCCTTTTGTGCGCGGACCGACATGTACTCGGCATTTCCCAGGGTCCATCCGGTGAATGCCCGCGCGCATTCCTTGATGTCTTCCTCAGTGTAGTGCCCGATGCCCATGGAGAACAGCTCGAGCAGCTCGCGGCCGTAGTTCTCGTTGATAGCCCCGTTGTGGTTCTCGATGTTGTCCAGCCAGACGATCATAGCCGGGTCCTTCGAGAGCTCAACCAACAGAGGCGGCAGCGGCCCAAGCCCGAGCCGACGGAACATGTCGATCTGGTTCAGCAGCGACCTCGCCTGGTTCAGCTTCGAGTAACCCGTCGCGAAGAGGCCGTGCCAGAACAGTGCGATCTTCTCCTCCAGCGGGTTCTTCGTGGTGATCATGCGGTAGATCCAGTAGGCGCCCGCGCTGTCCAGGATCCTCATCTCCGACTGGTCGACGTGGTACCGCCTGATCAGGTCGTCTGGCATCGCGCCGGGGTCTCCGGGGTGCAACAGATCCTCGACGGTGGCCTCGTACCCCTTGGAGACGTA
Organism: Dehalococcoidia bacterium; assembly: GCA_963579975.1. Lineage (GTDB taxonomy): Bacteria > Chloroflexota > Dehalococcoidia > Lucifugimonadales > CAUZJF01 > CAUZJF01. The sequence goes on along the minus strand of CAUZJF010000198.1, from coordinate 111 downwards.
AGCTTCTAGCTCGTCACGGGTCGCCCCGAAGCCGGCGCGGCGCAACAGGTGGGCCGCCAGTGCGATGTCTTCGTTGTTCATGTTGTCCTCGACTCTTGCTCTAAGGTCCCG
>CAUZJF010000197.1:0-4908 GCA_963579975.1 Dehalococcoidia bacterium | reverse complement strand
ATGCTGCGCCGGGAGTTCCCGGACGTTGGGACGGTTGGCGAAGAGACGGCCGCAGGCAGGGCCGACGAAGGCCTCGTTTGGGTCGTCGATCCCCTCGACGGCACCCGGAACTACGCCTCCGGCATCCCCTTTTTTTCCACCGTCGTGGGACTGGCGTCCGATGGCGAGGTGCTGGCGGGGGTCAACTACGACCCTGTCCGCGAGGACATGTTCTCGGCGGCGAAAGGGGAGGGCGCCTACCTGAACGGCGAGCGCATATCGGTGTCGGAGAGGTCTACCCTTGACGAGTGCATCTTGGGTATGGACCTCAGCTACAACAACGAAGGAGCCGTCAACGGCCTCGACGTGATTCGCGAGATCTGGCCGGGGATGCAGACGGCTCGAATCATGGGGTCGTCGGCCCTTGGCATTTCCTACGCGGCGGCCGGCCGGACCGACCTCTACTTCCACCACCAGCTCGAACCCTGGGACCAGGTGGCCGGCCTACTCCTGGTCGAGGAGGCCGGGGGTTTGGTCACCGACAGGATGGGCGAAAGGGCCAACCTCCACAGTGACGGGATAGTGGCCTCTAACTCAACACTTCACGCCGAGTTCATGGGGCGCACCGAAGGGATGGCCTGGCGCCGCCCGACTCGCCCTTGACCAGCGATGAAAAAAGGGCGGTCTTACCTCCTCCCCCATCGGGGGAGGACTGAGGAGGGGGAAGCCCTGACCGCGGCGAATGGTGTCAACACGCGCCGGCGCCGGGCTCTGCCTAGCCGCGCGAGATTCGCAGGGGCGCCTAACCTCAGCGCGTCGAAGGCCTAACCAATCCGTATGAAGGTCTCGGCCAGGGCGAAGACACAAGAGCTGCGGTCGCCACCGATGCTCTTCTTCCAGATGTCCCGCGTGTACGGCTTGCCTTCAACCGCGCGACCGTCCAGCTTCATGGACGTCTTGTTCGTGAAGTTAAGTACTGAAAATATCTCCATCGGCTCGCCGCTGTGAGCCGGACCGTACATCATCGTCGGCGGCTCGGTGATCGTCCAGACCGACTCGACCCGCCGTCCGCTTGCCTCGATAGTCCACGTCGCCTGTTTGGCTGCGTCGCCTTCGTACTCGAACGTGGCATCCAGGACTGGTAGCTCACGGTCGAACGCGTTCCCTTTGCCACGGATCATCGTGTCGAACATGAAACTCGCCACTTCGCGGTTGTTCGTGCAGTACCCCGTGAATCCGTCGTTGCCTGGAATATAGACGAACGCGGCTATCCCTTCGCCTGCAGCGCTGAATCTGGTGTTATACAGGCTGACCATCCCGCTGTCGGTCGACTCGCCGGGACGGCGTATGTAATTGATCCAGTGTTCGCCGGACCAGACCAGCGTACCGGCCTTCAATGAATCGTTGGACATGTTCTCTCCTTATGGGACCTCAGGGCGAAGTGGGGAGACTCCCAGCGTGACTTCAAGCGTCCCGGTATTGTTCCCGCGGTAGACACTGACTTGGACGGTGTCGCCGGGGGGGTGCTTCAAAAGGAACTTGGCGAGGTCGCCGGTATTCCTGATCGGCTCGTCATCTATGCTCACAATTATGTCGCCCCGCCCCAGGCCGGCCTCCTCTGCTGCAAAAACCTCGGGGAAATTGGTAAAGTCATCTATTCGGACTCCATCAGACACCGGCAGAGCCAGCTGCGCCTGAAGAGCGGGTGTGACGTTCCGCGGCGTGATTCCAAGAAAGCCCCTATCGACGAACCCCTTTTCGATCAATTGTAATGCGACGTCGCGGGCGCCGTTGATGTTGATGGCGAACCCAAGGTCGAGGCCTTCTTGAAGCTTCGCGGTGTTTATCCCTATCACCTCGGCGTACGTGTTGACCAGCGGTCCACCGCTGTTGCCGGGGCTAATGGACGCGTCCGTCTGGATCAGGTCTATCATCGTTATCTGCAGGACGGGGTCCACCTCTATGAACCGGCCCAACGCGCTTACGATACCCTTGCTGATTGTCGGTCCACCCTGGAGCCCCAGCGCGTAGCCGATGGCGATCGCGTCCTCGCCGACCTCGACCTCCGACGAGTCACCGAGCTTAGCGGGCACGAGGCCTTCGGCGTTGATGCGGATCACCGCTACGTCCGTTTGAAGATCGCTTCCCACGATCTCTGCCGCGAATGTCTCTCCATCGTCCAATGTAACTAATATGTCTCGCGGTTCGTCGTTGTCGGACACGACGACGTGCCTGTTCGTGAGTATGTGGCCCTCCGCGTCGATGATGACTCCCGTGCCCAGCTCCGCCGGCCGTTGGACCAGGACCGGGCCTATGCCTCGAGGTGCGCGGGCGGTGATCTGGACGACCGACGGTCTGAGGATCCTGACCACCGCGACCGTGGTTAAGGGCGTTGGCGTTTCATCAGGCTGGCTCGCCGTCGAGGTAGAGGTCTCCCCGGCGGGCGGTGTTGCCGTTTCCACGGTCGCGGTCGCGGCTATTGTTGTGGGCTCGACTTGCGGGGTGGACTCAGCCTCGGGTGTTACCTGCGCCTCCGGTGTCGGCTCGGTCGTCGGCGTCGGCGTTGGCGTAGGTGTGGGCGTAGGTGTGGGCGTAGGTGTGGCTACTGCAGTTGGGGTAGGGGTGGGCGAGGGCTCCGGAGAAGCCGTCGGCGTTGCCGTCTGGGTCTGGGTTGGGACGGCGGTTGGTGACCTGGGAGGCGTGGCCGTAGGGAGCGGCGTCGCGGACCGAGTAGGCGTGGCTGTGGGTACCGGTGTCGCGGTACGGGTAGGAGTGGCGGTGGGTACCGGCGTCGGTGATGGGGTTGCCGTCGGGCTCGGACTCGCGGTAGGCAATAGAAACGCTGCGGGCAAGGCTTGCGGTGTCTCAGCGTTCCCCGCGAATACGGTAGGCGTGATCTCCAGTTGTACGACAAAGGTCGGAGTTGGGACGACCGTTTCGCTGTCTGACGAACCCGAAGGCGTGGCATTGACCAGCGAAGCCGCGGCAACTGCCGTGGCGTCCCCGCTTGACCCGGGCGTGATCGCAGCCGAGGCGGCACTCGCGTCCGGCTCGGTGTCGTCGCACGCCGCCAAGAGCAGCAGGACCATGCTAGCCATGCCAAGGACGGAACACATTCGTCCTTGCCGTTCGGCTGGCCCGCTCGCCTCCCGCTTTTCAGGACTATGAACTGCAGCCAAAGCTTCCCGCGATCAGGTCTCCATATAGGTGCCCTGTCGTTCAGATGGCCGAACTGTCGATTCCGAGAACGACGAAGCTGTGGAAGAGATTAGGGGCTGGAGAATGAGGTCGCCCTCATGGGGGACTGGCCCGCAGGGGCGACTGGAACGGTTAGTGGCACATCTTAGCAGAAACAGGATGTGGGGAGCCGTGAGCCGATGTCAACGGAGAGCTTCCGCTGGATTGCCCTCAGCGGAAGTGGCCACGGTAGGGAGGCGAGTCGCCCGTGATAACGGCCAGAAGTCGTTAACGTGGGAGACCCGGGATAGTCAGGCGTTCGAAGAGTGAGGGGGTGCTATCGATTACGCCGTCGTCGCGCGCGGCGAATACTGCGGGCCCGGTCGAGCCTTTTTTGTTCGCCCTTGGAGCGGAAGAACCTTCGGTTCCTCAGCTCTCGGAGGATGCCAGAGCGCTGCATTGCAGTCTGGAAGCGCTTGACCAGCGCTTCCCCATCTTCGCTGTCACGAATCGTCACAAATGACAAGGGAACTCCTGCGTACTCGGCCTCCACTGTAGCTGGCGCTAGTATAGCATGGCATCGGTGTGCCCTCAACCGCGGTCATACGGGCGGGCGGCCAGCAATGCTGGGCAAGGGGTCTCTGGGAGGGGCGTATTGCCATGCGCCCGTGTGTATTCGGGGCCGGCTCTCTTCGTCAGACTGGCGCGGTCAACGCTCGACGACACGGTGCAACACTTCTGCGTCGCCGGTTGTATATAGAGTGACGGAAACACCCGGGTAGGCCGTCAGTGAAAGGCCACGAAGTCGATGACGCGACGCTGATCGCGCAGGTCCAAGGCGGTCCCCCCGCTGCCCTGATTCGCCGTGTCGGCCACCTCTCTTAGTTGGCCCGCTCGATCTGATCGCGTGGTTGCGCGCAGCACGCATGTTCTGCAAAATAGTTCCGCTTTCTCCCCCACCGGGGAGGATTGAGGAGGGGCCGACGCCCCACAACACACGACACTGTGCAACAAAATGCAACCACCCGGAAAAAACTCTCGTAGCTACACGACCTTGACGCCCGTACACCCGTTGTGGGCAGGTCTCAGGCCCGCCCGAGAACTAGGCCTCGCGACGACCCACCAATCCCGCCGGCTGGTACAATCACGTCGTCGATCGTAACCTCACCCAACCCGGAGCCGGACCCCACAGCATGCCCCTCGAAAATATAGTCGTTCGCGGAGCCCGGGAGCACAACCTCAAGAACATCAACGTAACCATCCCTCGCAACCGGCTGGTCGTTATCACCGGTGTCTCGGGGTCGGGGAAGAGCTCGCTGGCCTTCGATACCATCTACGCCGAGGGACAGCGACGTTACGTCGAGTCCCTCTCCACCTACGCGAGGCAGTTCCTGGGCAGGATGGACAAGCCCGATGTCGACCACATCGACGGGCTGTCCCCTTCGATCTCCATCGACCAGAAGGGCGTGTCGAAGAACCCGCGCTCGACCGTCGGAACCGTCACCGAGGTCTACGATTATCTGAGGCTGCTATTCGCGCGGGCAGGCCGGCCCCACTGCTACAACTGCGGCCGGCCTGTCGCGAGACAGACCGTGCAGCAGATCGTCGATGCCGTGCTGAGAATCCCTGAAGGAAGCCGCATTCAGATCATGGCGCCGATGGTCAGGCGCAAGAAGGGCGAGCACAAGGAGGTCTTCGAGGAGGCTCGCCAGGCCGGGTTCGTGCGCGTCCGGGTCAACGGTGAGGTGCACG
>CAUZJF010000196.1:0-4925 GCA_963579975.1 Dehalococcoidia bacterium | reverse complement strand
AGGAATCCAGCGTCAGAGGTGATGGCAGCACCACGAAAATCCAGGCGGACTCTGCGATCAAATTGGAGCTTCAAAGCGGTGTCGGAGCTTTCACCCATTAGGTGCCTCCAGCGAAATCGCGGTATCCAGAACTAGACCCCGCTACCTCGGTCAGTCTAGCACGCATAAAGCCCATGCTGCCCAGGTATACGTCGGATATGGGCAGCGTTCTTGCCGGATTACGACGCACCGATGCGGCTGATCTGGGAAATGGGGGATTAGAACGGTAAGCGCCGTCGCAATGGCACACGGCGCCGGAGATTCTCCGTCACGAAGTTGGCGATCCTGGGATTGCCCAGCACGAGCGGCTGAGACCACTTCCGTAGCTGTTCGACGGTGGTCTTGCCGCTCTCCCAGGCGAAGAAAGAGCGCAGCTCGTCCCAATGTATTCTGGAGCTGCCGAAGAGGCCGCGACTCGAACGGGGCCGGGCGGCCATGACGACGCCACCGGCCTCCTTGACGAGCAGCGTTCCGGCGACGACGTCCCACAGTCTCGGGACCGCTGTCAGCGAGTACTGAAAGGAGCCTATCGCCGTCATTGCCAGCTCGAAGGCGATGCTGCCGGTGATCCGGAAGTCGCCGGTCTTCTGGCGCGCCGGTTTCTCGAACCTATACGTCCGGGCAAATGACGCCGGCAAGGTGATGAGACGGCTGCCGTCGGGTTCGTTCCCTTCGAACACGGAGAGTCGTTCGTCTTCCAGGTAAGCACCGCCGCCCTTACGAGCGTGGGCAACGATGCCATCCGCCTCGCCCGGCCAGGGAACATAGATGGCGCCGGCGACGGGCTCCCCCCCGTACATGACGCCGATAGAGCAGGCGTAGATAGGCAGCCCTGAAATGAAGTTCCGGGTGCCGTCTAGGGGGTCGACGACCCAAGTGAAGTCCTGGGCCTCCACGCTCTTCTCCGCCTCCTCATCTTCCTCCCCCACTATACCGTGGTCGGGGTACTCCTCGGCGATCGCCCTAGCTATGTACTCCTGGCACTCCTTGTCGACAACGGTTACCGGGTCACGTTTGGCGTCGTCCTTGTAGTCGACAGACAGGTCGGTGCCGAAAGCCTCGCTCAGGATGCGACCACCGCCGCGCGCGACGCGCGCGGCGGTGGTCGCAAGCGCGGCGAGCAGGCGGTCATCGGGTCCAGACGTGAGGGTGTGAGGCTGCGACATTGGTTTGGCCGCCGGGGCCATCGGTTTTCGCGGTTCTCCCGGCGTCGGGCTCACAATTCTGCCAGCCGCGCGCCTTCCACATCAACCATCAAGCGAGTGGGACGGAGGGGCCACAGGTTCCTGCCCCGAACGGTCACGACGGCACCGCGACCCGACTCTCCAAGCTGAAGCTCTAGATGGTCCGTAAGGCCCGAGCTTCCTCGCTGGCTCAGGACCTCGCTGCCGTTGAGGAGGACTGTGTATTCGCTGAACGGCGGGAGAGCCGACGGGTAGAGATGGATTTCGAGCAAACGGTCCTCCCCGTTCGTCATCTGCAACCGCCATTCGGCACGAACACCGAGAGCCTGAAGTCCCAGAAACGCGGCTGCCACGTACGGCACGATGGCGGCTGCGAATATCCAAGGCGGCAAATCCGACAAACCACCGAACATGCCTATGAAGACGCCCACGGCGAGAGCCAGCCCGGCAAGCCAGAACCTCCTCGTTTTCCTATCCGCACTCGTCAAGGTCAATTTTTTGGCGCCACCCCTGCAAGAGGATACACCAACCAACTGGGCGCCTCAGACGAATGTCGTTTTGCTCATGCATTATGTTTCCTGCGGTTTGCTTCCCGTTTGAAAGTTGTGTGACCGATACTCACGATTGATTTAGGCGATTGACAGGACCTCCGGCGGGCCCTAGCCTCAAGTTTGTGCAGCAGGCCGGTGTATCGCGGTCTGTCAGGAATCGCCCAGCACAAAATCACCGTTTTGACACGAGAATAGCGTATGATAAGTACTGAATCATATTTCATGCAACTGGCAAGATGTGATTCAGGCGCCCAAAAATTGGCGCCTCGCCTCCGCTAAGAACGCATGTCGATAGTCGACGGGACAGCCAGCCAACATTCAATCGTTCCTGGAGCTGCGAGCCATTCGTCCGCGCCACAGCAGGCAGCCGAAATCGTCGAGAAACTGCGGCGCGGACGAATGGCGAGGCTCCGTGGGCTAAGTCCCACGCGTATGCACGTCCTGGTCCACACTCTGGACTCGCTCCGCTACCGGAACTTTCTCCTCCTCTGGCTCTCGATGATGGCCACCGGCGGCGGGTTCTGGACCCAACAGCTGGTCGTCGGGTACTTCACCTATGCCCGAACCAAGTCGCCGTTCCTGACGAGCATGGCTCTGGGTCTGCAGATGCTGCCTTTCATCGTCGCGGGACCGATCGGCGGGATCGTGGCGGACCGCTTCGACAAGCGCAAGATCCTGCTGATCATATCGGTCTACCAGGCCACCGTGACGATCGCGTTCGCAGTCCTGGTGATGCTGGACCGTGTGCAGACCTGGCACATCTTCACCTTCGCTCTGGTGATGGGCCTCGCAGTCGGAGTCGCCGAACCAACGCGGGTCTCGCTGGTACCCAGTCTCGTCCGCAAGAACAACCTGATGAACGCTTTCGCGCTGAACGGTCTGGCGTTCAACGGAACTCGTTTCGCGGTCCCGGCAGTGGCTGGGTTACTGATGGCACTCATCGGGCCGGGCGCGACATTGTTCATCGGCGGCCTCTTGTACCTGGGCGCGACTATTGCAGTAGCGCTGATGCACCTTGACGACGGTCACGAGGCAGGCGGCAAGCGCACTGAATCGAAGGACGGTCTGCTTGGGGGTATCCGGTACGTCATTGGGGAACCGAGGGTGTTGGGTATCGTCCTGCTGCTCGGCGTACCCCCTCTATTGCTGGTCTCGTTCGTTCAGGGGCTGATGCCGGTTTTCGCCGCGACCGTCTTCGGTGTCGAAGAGTGGGGCCTGGGCCTTCTGGTCGCGTCGGTTGGCCTCGGCGGGACCGCCGGGGCCCTGACCGTGGCGTCGCTGCAGGACGTCCGGCACAAGGGGCGGGCGCTGTTCGCCGCGCTGGGCACGGCGGCGGTAGCCGCTGCTCTGTTCTCCCATAGCGGATCGATGGTAACAGCGATGCCCCTCCTGGTGGTCATGTTCGCGGGCATGGCGTCCTTCTTCGTCATCGGCACGGCAACGATCCAGACGCTGTCGCCTCCCGAGCTGCGCGGACGAGTCACCGCCATCGGCTTGATGCTGATCGGGCTGTGGCCCGTCGGCGCAATGGTCTCCGGCACACTGGCCGGTCTGTGGGGTGCGCCAGCCGCCGTTCTGACGGGGGCCGGCCTGGCAATGGTCGTACTCGCCGTGGTCGCGGTCGCGTTCCCGCAGCTAAGGTCGCTCAAACAAGAGTAGCCGGCGGAGCTTTGCTCACCCTGCCTGTCCCGTCGCAAGCAGGATGAGAGCCTACGCCAACATCTCCTTAGCCTCCTGCCATAGGGCTTCCTTTTCGTCCAGCGTGAGAGACTTAAGGTCAACACCGCGCTCGCGGCCGAGAATCTCCATCTGGGCAAAGCGTTGGCGGAAACGGACGTCGGCGGCTCTGAGGGCTGTTTCCGCGTCCGAGTTGTGCCAACGTGACAGGTTTACGAGGGAGAAGAGTACGTCGCCCAGCTCGGCTTCGCGCTCATCAGGCGTCTCGGCCCTTTCCAGTTCGGCAAGCTCTTCGCCGACCTTGTCGACCACGCCCTGAAGGTCCTCCAAGTCAAAGCCGACGCGGGCGGCGCGCTCTTGCAGAAGCTGGGCCTGGGACAGGGCCGGCAGCGAGCGGGCCACGCTGTCCAGAATCGAGTCGTCCTGACCGGCCTGCTCACCGCGTTTGATCGCGTCCCAGCTCGTCCATGCCTGCCCAGCGTCGGCGACCTCGGCTTCGCCGAAGACGTGGGGATGGCGCCGAACGAACTTTTCGATGGCGAATGCGAAGGGCTGCTCTTCGGAGAGCGAGCCCGCCTCCGTCGCCAGCCGGAGCTGGAAGGCGACGTTGAAGAGCACGTCCCCTAGCTCTTCCGCCAGCTTCGTGGGGTCGGCCTCATCGATCGCGTCGATGAGCTCGTAGCACTCGTCGAGGAAATAGCGCTTCATCGACTCGGCCGTCTGCTCGCGGTCCCACGGGCAACCGCCACCACCCCTGAGGCGGTCGACAAGGGCCACCAGGCCATCGAAGTTAGCAGGAAACTCTGGTGCATTATCCATTTCGGACGATGGAGTCGGTCGCGGGTGTTCTTTTGGACGGCGCGGATTATATGTTTCGCGTCCAACGTTTACAAGCAAGCGGGGGCGGTCGCATTTGATACACTGTGGCATACGAGCGTCAGATGAAACCGAATTCACAATCGTCGGCAGGACATTAGTCCACATCAAAAGCAACATGAGCCAAGTAGCAAGCAACCACGAGACTCGGCGGCTCGTCGTTCGGCGGTTCACCACGCAGGACGGGGAGGGCATTCAGGAACTGGCGAAAGACAAGGAATCGTCAGATGGTGCGATCTACAACCATGCCTGGCCTACTTCAGAAAAAGGCTGCAGAGCAATGGCGAAGTGGTGCGCAGGGCAAACGGAGTGCTTCGCCGTATGCCTGAAGACAGACGGCAGGCTCATCGGCTTCATCCGGTTCAACGGCGTTGACGAACAACTAAGGCTCGACCTGGGGCACATGTTCCATACGAGATACCGCCACGACGGCTATGCGACGGAGGCCATCCACTATCTGGTCGACGTTGCTTTCGATAAGCCTGAAGTCCAGTCGATCGTCGCTCGGAACGCTGTGGACTGGCCCGGGCAGCTGACCCCATTGAACGACCTGGGCTTCCTGGAAACCGGCCGCGGCAAGGGGTCGTTTACCAGCAAC
>CAUZJF010000195.1:0-4935 GCA_963579975.1 Dehalococcoidia bacterium | reverse complement strand
CTCCCTTTGTGCAACCGGCGACATGGGTGGGTAGAGACGCACGTAGAAGCATCTGAGATGGGAGCCGCGACTCCCGGCCTTTCGATCCATAGGACTACAGAGTCACGCCTGGAGAGCGCAGAAGTGGACACAGCCCAACTGGATACGCCAGCGCTGACGGTCGACCTGGATGTTCTCAAGAAGAACATCCGGGACGTGCAGGAGGACTGTGACCGGATTGGCATCGCCCTCCGGGCCCACACCAAGACCCACAAGACCCCGAGAATCGCCGAAATGCAGGTGCGTGCCGGCGCCAGGGGGATCGTGTGTCAGAAGCTGGGCGAGGCGGAAGCCATGGCAGCGGCCGGCCTCGACGACATTCTGATCCCGTACAATCTCGTCGGCGCTTCCAAGCTGGAGCGACTGGGCCGGTTGATCAAGGCCGGCAAGACCATCACGGTCGCCGCCGACTCCGAAGCTGTGGTCGACGGGCTTTCGGCGATGGCGTCGAGCATGGGCTGCACGGTCCGGGTAGTCGTCGAGATGGACTGCGGCGGCCACAGAACAGGCGTCCCGACGCCCGAAGGTACCGTCGATCTCGCCGAGCGGATCGACAGCTCTCGTGGGCTCGATTTCATGGGAGTCATCTACTACAAGGGGTCGGACGCGCCGGAGTTTATCGCGGCGGTACGCAGTCTGGCCGGTAAAGCCGGGCTTCCACTTCACATCGTCGGAGGCGGCGGTACCGGAGCACAGGAGAGGTCCAAGGCGGCCGGATGCACGGAGGTCCGCATGGGGTCCTACGCGTACGAGGGGATGACGCGAGTCGGGCAAGACACGCTGTCACCGGACCGATGCCCGCTCCGCGTGATAGTTACCGTAGTAAGCGTGAGACCGGGGGAGGCGATCGTTGACGCCGGGCAGAAGGCCTTCACCAGCGACCCGCCGACTCCATACGGCCTCTGCATCGAGCACCCGGAGATCCGCCTCTCGCGAATGTCCGTGGAGCACGGCATACTGGACGTCTCGGAGTCCGCCCGCCAGTTTAGGGTAGGCGACGTGCTCTCGATAATACCGTTACACGGCGGCAAGACGACCAACCTCTACGATCGGATGCACGCCGTGAGAGAGCGAGAGGTCGTCGAAACCTGGGAGATAGCCGGGAGGGGCAAGTTCCAATGAGCGATTCAATGCTGCCAACCGCCACCCTTGGCCGGACGGGCCTGGATGTCACGCGGCTCGGTTACGGCGCCATGGCAATTCACGGGGTCCCGCCGTCCGGAAAGGCCATCTCGGACGACCACGCTCGCGACGTACTCCACAGCGTCATGGACGCCGGCATCAATTTCATCGATACCTCGAACTGCTACGGGCGGAGTGAAGAGTTCATCGGCAACCACCTCGGGGCGCGACGGTCTGAGTACTTCCTGGCCACGAAGTGCGGTTGCCGACCTTACGACGAATACCAGAAGTACTATCTGGCCGGCGAGAGCGTCCCCGCGGAGGAGAGGCACATCTGGTCCAGGGAGAACATCTTTCGCGGGTTGGAAGAGAGCCTCCGGCGTCTGCAGACGGACTATGTCGACGTGATGCAGGTGCACGGGCCCGGCCTGGCCGACTGGGAGCGTGAAGGGCTTTTCGATTCGCTGGACGAGATGCGGCGGCAGGGCAAAGTGCGATGGGTGGGAATGTCAGCCCGAAACCCCGACGAGCTTCCCGCCTTCCTCGACATGAATGTCTTCGACGTCTTTCAGGTCGCCTATTCGGCCTACAGCCGCCAGCAAGAGGGCTGGATCTCGCTGGCGGCCGAACGCGGTGCGGGGACGATCATACGTGGTGGTGTAGCGAAGGGCGAACCTGAGGAAGAAACTGGCGCCACCGATCGCTGGCGTGAGTCCTTCGAAAACAAGGGGCTTGACGAGCTGCGGGAGGATGGCGAGAGCCGAACGGCATTCGTACTCCGGTTCACCCTCAGCCATCCCGACATTCACACGGTGATCGTCGGGTCCCAGAGCCCGTCTCACATCGCCGATAACGCCCGTGTCGCACGGCTGGGTCCATTGACAACTGCTACGTACGAGGAAGCCAAGCGGCGACTTGGCGGCGCGGCGACTACCTAGCTTCGCCTCACGACAGGGCCGCGAGCACGGCCACCGGGCCTATGCGGAGCTCTTCGACGAGCTAGCGTGTCTATCCACGACCCGGCGCAGGGCCGTCCGAGCGTCGCCGCTGATGGGTGAGTGATGGCCGAAACAGATGGTGTCGAAGTCGAGCGACAGGAGCTTATTCAGTGATGCCATCGCCTGGGCTATGTCCTTCGTTACCGCGGCGGCGGGCCCGCTAAGCCGGTTGAAGCGGTTCTGCAAGGCATCGCCGACGATGAGCAGCTTGCTCGACGGGACGTATACACAGATGCTGCCGGCGGTGTGGCCGGGAACATGGACGACCCGCATCTCGGGGACCGTCGGAAGCATGTCCCCGTCTTCGAGGACGTAATCGACGGCGACGCGGGCACCATAAAACGGTGTCATTAGAGGGCGGGTAACATTGGCAAGGAATCCGTTCCGATACGGACTGATCATTGGGCCCGTGCCATCGATGACTCCGGCGTCCTCACTGTGCGCCGCCACTCGGGCCGAACTCGCCTCGACGATCCTGTCGAGCCCGCCCGCGTGATCGGGGTGGCAATGGGTAATGGCGACCAGCCTGACATCTCGGATTGATCTTCCTATCGCCTCGAGTCCCAACGCGACCCTTCCAACACTCCCCCTGAAGCCGGCATCGACCATCACCAGGCCGTCCTCGCTCTCGATAACCGTCACCCGGGCGCCCAGTGCCTGCAGCTGGTACACACCCTCGGCGACCTTCAGCGGACCCTTCAAAGTCGCTCTTCCTTGGGCGGCAGCAACCAGCTCAGAGGCGTTGTTAACAGCCCACGCCAACCGCGCCGCCGGCCCGTGACTTTCGGTTTTGGCGCCGGCAACTCGATTTCGCCCGCGTGAGTGCCGTAGATCCCTCGGTACGTGTACGCAGTCTGCGCACCCAGCATGATGGCCATCCCAGCGGCCATGTAGGGGCAGTTGTTCCGGACAAAATCCTTGAACGCTACCCCGGAGATGCTCAGGATTTTTCTTCGCATGGCAGGCCTCTGGCACCCTCCGGCCGTGGCCGGTGCTCTTGCTAGCATTCTAGTGCGCCCTTTACCGGCCCACCAGTTACATTCGGACCATGCCGCCCAAGTTATCGGTCGACCGACAGCAAGAAAAGGATTCACCTGTCCGTAAAACGAAATGCCCGCCACCGAACCGTGCAGAAGATGCCTGGTCGGCAACCCGAAAAGGCGAAGGGCGCAGGGTCCAGTAGCCGCGGAGGACCTGGGGCGGTCCGTCCCAAATCAGCCCCGTGGCGCCGATTCCAACCTTGGCCAATAGGCCTGCCGAACCGGTCAGGACACGTGCTAAGGCTGGAACCTCAGAACGCAGCTGCCCTTCGCATCGGCGACGAAAATAACACCGTCTGCGGTGACGGCCATCGCCGTGGGCAGCTCAAAGTACGTGTAGGTTACTTGCCTGCCGCCAGTGCCGATGTCAGACTCGAGTCTCTCACCGACTACCTTACCACCGTCCAAGACCGTTGTGATCGTGCCTGAGGCCAGGTCGACCTTCCGGATACGGGCATTCAGAGTATCCGCTATTAGCAGATTGCCATCCACGTCGATCTCGACGTCATGAGGTACGGCAAGCACCGCTTCGGTACTCGGCCCCCCCGTCGCCGGAGTAACCTACCCCCTGCTCGGCCAGCTCATCGACGTCGAAGTCAAGGGGGTCGCTTGGCACCGGACCGACCTAGCCTGTTCCGGCGATGGTTGTGATGATTCCGGTAGCAGCGGCGACCATTCGCACGCGGTGGTTATTCGTGTCGGCGAAGTACACGTTTCCAGCGCTGTCCGCAGCGACACCCATCGGAGTAGCGAATTGGGCATCTACGGCCACGCCGCCGTCGCCTTCCATCCCTTTGAATTCCGTCCCCGCTACGGCACTGAGAATGCCCGTGGAACCATCGACCTTGCGGACTCTTCCGGTCGGCCTGGAAGTAGGAGGTGCCGTCGGGTTCGACGGTCAAAGCCGTTGGCTCTTTCAGGAAGGCCTCGACAGCAGCGGCGCCGTCGCCCGGGTCGATCACGACACCAACGATCTTAGGGGTACCGCCCCCGGCGACCGTCGCGATGAGACCCGTAGCGGCGTCGATCCGTCTGACGCGACCGTTGCCACTGTCAACGACGTAAACGTTACCCGCGCCGTCGACGCCCACTCCCAGAGGGGACTTTAGCTGAGCGCTGATTGCGGGCCCGCTGTCGCCAGAGTACGCGGGTTTCCCTTTCCCAGCGATAGTGGATACTATCCCCGTTTCAGCGTCAACCCTTCGTACGCGGTTGTCGGCACTGATGTAGAGGTTGGCGCGAGCGTCCACGGCGAGCCCCGAGGGGCGGAACAATTGGGCGGCGTACTCTGGCCCGCAGTCGCCTCCGAAGCCCGGTTCGCCGGACCCAGCGTAGACTGTCAGCCCTGAAGTGAAGACCGCCCGTTCTCATACTGATATCGGGTCTCAGCGCGAAAACGGGGGCTCTGGTTAATCGATCTGTCTGTGTTCTGGGAGGGCAAATCCGCTAGACAGGCTCGGTGTCGTACTTTGCGTACAGTTCCTTGACCTTCTCAGGCGGCAATGGCGAGCCGTGGATATTCTCCATTTCAGCGCCTTCAGTGAATAGCTTTCCCCTGCCGGAGGGCGCCAGGAACACCAGCTGGTTCGCCGTCGAGTCCGTAGGATTGGCGAACGTATGAGGCGTGTTCCGAGGGACCCTGACAAAGGTTCCAGCAGGCGCCGTGAATTTGTTGTCTCCGGACCACATCGTGAACTCGCCTTCCAGGATGTATATCGTCTCGGCGGTGTGGGGAT